>JBCCZW010000691.1:0-2390 GCA_039186805.1 Verrucomicrobiota bacterium | reverse complement strand
CGGGAACGGGGCAGATTCGTTGGGTTTAGGGCGACGACGGTGTCGCTTCTTGTTTGTTATGAATCGTTTTCTCTTTTCTCGTATCCGCTTTTTGATGGCGGGAGTCGTCGCTGCGTTTTGGGCGTGGTCTGCTTGTTCAAAGATGCCGCAGATCGATTTCGTGGAGTTCGAGCTGCCGAATGGGCTGCATGTGATTCTCCATGCGAATGATGAGGCTCCCGTGGTCTCATCGTACATATTGTATCATGTGGGCAGCAAGGATGAGCGGGCAGATATGACGGGATTCGCTCATTTCTTTGAGCATTTGATGTTTGAGGGTTCTAAGAATGTGGGACGTAAAGAGGGGGATCGCCTGATTTCGGAAGCGGGTGGAAACAAGAACGCGTCTACTTCATTCGATCGGACGGACTACTACATCAACTTGCCTTCGAATGAGTTGGAATTGGCGCTTTGGATCGAATCTGAGCGTATGCTGCATGCAGAGATAGGCGAGATTGGGGTGGAGACGCAGCGGGAGGTAGTTAAGGAAGAGCGGCGTTCTCGCTATGAGAACCAGCCTTTTGGGACCTTTGTTCTGCATTTGGCGAAAACGGCATTCGAGGGGACGAGCTACGAATGGACGGCTATCGGAGATGTGGAGCACATTAACAAGGCGACTTTAGAAGAGTTTAGAAAATTCTACAACACTTGGTACGTGCCGAATAATGCGACGCTTTCGATAGCAGGGGACATCGACATTGAGAAAACGAAGAAGTTGGTGGAAAGATATTATGGGGATATTCCAAAAGGCGCGGACATAGAGCGCGTCGAGATTGATTGGGTGGTTGATAGACCGGGGAAGACTGTGGTGGTCGAGGAGCCGATGACTCCTCTTCCGGCTTCGATTCATGTTTGGCCAGCCCCGCCGATGACGCATGAGGACGCGAATGCCTTAGATTTGGCGATCTCGATTTTGGCGACTGGCAAGAGTTCTCGCATATACAATCGTTTGGTGGCTCAAGAACGGGCGGCAGTGAGTTCCTCAGCTTTCGCCTGGCTGCAGGAAAAGGTGGGAATGGTGGCTGCTTACGCGATCGGCAATAGTGGGGTGCCCATCGAAACGCTCGATGAGTTGATGGATGAAGAGGTGCAGAAATTGGTAAATGAAGGCATTTCTGACCGGGAATTTCAGAAGGCCCTTAATCAGAAGGAGTCCGAGTTGGCTTCTTCTTTGGGAACGATGCAAAGCAGGGCGACTTCTTTGGCGTACTACCATCAATGGTATGGCGATGCGAATCGTGTGAACACGGAGCTGGATGAATACTTAAGCGTGACGAAGGAGGATGTGATTCGCGTCGCGAAGAAGTATCTGGTCAAAGAGCGCCGAAGCACGATTCACTATGTATTACCTGAGAATGGCGAGCAATAGGAGGGGGTTATCGAAGATGAATAAGAGAGTTTTGAATACGTTTTTTTTGGTGGTAGCCGGCATTGCGTTCCTTGGTTGCGAGACGACGGAGTCAGCTAGGGAGACGGCCGTGATGGAGCCCTTGGATCGATCGAAGCGTCCTGAGTCCGGGCCTGCTCCAACGGCGGCTTTCCCGGATTACGAGACGGTGACTCTTTCGAATGGACTGACTTTGTATATTATCGCTTCCGAGCGTCAGCCGACGGTGACTTATCGATTAATGTTCCGTTCTGGCGGATTGTTTGACGGAAACAAGCCGGGCTTGAGCGAGTTGATGGCGAATATGCTGGATCGCGGGGTTGAGGGTAAGAGCGCTTTTGAGTTGGCGAGCGAAATCGACTTTATCGGGGCTGGAGTCTCGGCGGAATCTTCATCGGATTTCACGGCGGTTACTGTGTCGGGGCTTTCCAAATACAGCAGCGAGTTGCAGGCGATCTTGAAGGAGGTGGTCTTGACGCCGACGTTTCCTCAAGAAGAGTTGGATAAGCTTAAGCAACTGACGCTGTCGAATTTGGCTTCAGCCAAGAAGGCCCCGTCAGATCTGGCGGGCAAGTTACGCCGCAAATTGGTTTATGGAGAGGGCGCATACGGCATGTATCAGACTGAAGAGAGCGTGGCGGCGGTTACTCGGGATGATCTGATCGCGTACCACAAGGCGCATTTTAAGCCGAACAATGCCTCGCTAGCGATCGTGGGCGATGTGGAGCCGAAAAAGGTGAGCAAGGAGATCGAAGCCCTGTTTGCGGATTGGGAGAAAGGCGATCTTGAGCCGCTTCCCGATTACGAATTTCCCAAGGTTGAGGGTGTGACGGTGCATATAGTGGATCGCCCGGAATCTGTGCAGTCGGTGATTTTGGTGGCTCAGCAGTCTTTCGCTCGAAATCATCCGGATTTGAGGCAAATGCGCGTCGTGATGTCGGTTTTGGGCGGCGGCAGTTTTTCG
>JBCCZW010000690.1:0-2397 GCA_039186805.1 Verrucomicrobiota bacterium | reverse complement strand
TCGAGACGACATCAACGTCGTTCAAATCGCGCCCGGCGAGTCGCGCAAAGAAATCCATTGTGAAGAACCCTGTAATATAGACAGAGACGAATCCATAGAACTCGCCAAAGCCGTTAAAAGGAACAAACGTATTTTCAATGCCAGCACCCAAGGACGTAGTATCGAGAACTTCCGCCTCGCCTGCCATGAGGCAGCAGTCCGCTGCCAACTCGGTCGAAGAGCAATCCGCTTCAATCCGAAAACGGAAGCGTTCAAAAAAGAAAAACCAGCGGGATGAGTAGCCGCGTCAGACATTCTCCCAGAATACTCTAAACGCAATATGCATCCATTTTTTCTATACAAATTACTAAAGACGAATTCGCCGATCAAAATATGAATAGACGCAACTTCCTCGTATCCTCCCTAGTTGCCGCTCCCGCGGCTGTAAACTACGCTCGCGCCGGACAGCACGGCGACCACAAACAACACTACCTAGAGTGGATCCGATTCGAAGTCGTCAACAACGCGCATCGAGGCCCGCTCCTTCAGTTTCTCGGTAAAGTCGTCATCCCGGGCCTCAACGAGCTCGGCTGCGAGCAAATAGGACTTTTTCGTGGCAAGTTCGGCGCCCACGGCGGCGATGTCTTCATGCTGGTTCCTCACCCTAGTATCCAATCCTTCCTGACGAGCTGGGATAAACTCGCCGCGACCGAAGCATTCAAATCCGCCGCGGACGGGCCAATGGACAAGCCGCTCTATAAACGAATGGACTCCACCCTTATGGAAGCTTTTACCCACATGCCCAAAGTCGAGGTACCCGAAGCAGTCAAAGGCAAAAACGGCCGCATATTCGAATTCCGCGTTTATGAAGCTCCTAACCGTATCCGTGGCGACCTCAAAGTAGAAATGTTCAACGAAGGCGGCGAGATCGAGATCTTTCGCAAAGTCGGGCTAGACCCAGTCTTTTTCGGCAAGACCCTCGCCGGACGGCTTATGCCTAACCTCACCTACATGCTCGCCTTCGAAAATTTGGAAGCCCAGCAGGAAGCTTGGGAAAAATTCTTCGCCCACCCAGACTGGAACACGCTCAAGGCGAATCCGCGCTATAAAGGCACGGTCTCCACAATCAGCGACAATATACTGATCCCCCTAAACGGCTCGCAGATCTGAATTCATCGCCTTCCTGCGGGAAACTCTTCCATAGCCGATCTTCATCCTCGTCTTCAATCCCTATCCACTATCAATCTGATAGATAGAAGTTTGGCTTGGAGCACACCCCAATCGATTTGATGGCAAAGGCAGATCTCGACCCATGCCTTAGACTACAACCGTCTTCACAAGATTTCTCCGATTTATCTCCAAAACTCTTTCCTCAAAAGCCGCGGGCCGAGCGCCGACCCGACAATTTGCTACGTTCCGCGGATAACGCTTCGCCCTACAGCTTCTTGACTTTTATGTTCTTAAAGTAAGCCGCATGCCCATGGTCCTGTAGCGCGATGCTTCCCTCGCCCGTCGTCGCAAAGAGCTTCCATTTCCCAAATTTCGCCCCTGCGATCTGCTTCTTCCATTTTTCGCTATGCATGGTGTACTCCGCTGTTTTCTCGCCATTAAGCCAGTAAGTAACATCATTACCCACAACCTTTATGCGACTTGTGTTCCAGTCTCCGATAGGCTTTGTCGCATCCACCAAGGCCTCTTCGATCGCGTAGTGAGAAGCTGTATACTCGATCGGAGGAACCGGCTCGCCCTTCCCGCTACGAAAACCTTCATTATCCAATAGCTGGTATTCTGGACCCGTAAGATAGGGCATTTTGGGTCCTTCCTTCACATGAAACATCAAACCGGTATTAGAGCCTTCTTCGATCTTCCAATCCCAAACAAGTTCGAAATCGTCGAACTCTTTTTCCGTCATGATATTCACATAACTCCCCTTGGGAGCTCCGCCTTTCAACGTCATGACGCCATCGACCACGCTCCAACCATCTTCCAGCTTATTGTCCATATAGCCCTTCCAACCGGCCATGCTGCTGCCGTTGAAAAGAAGCTCCCATCCATCGGACCTTTCCGAGCTGCTAAGCGTATTCGGCTTTTGAGCGCAGCCGCTCAATAAAACTCCAAGACTCAATCCTACGATAATCAGTATTTTCATATGCGCTTGTTTTTAAATTTCCATTTCCCTATCGGCTGCGACCCGCCTCGACGACTCTCTCTATCTCCAATTTTAAAGAGGCTACCAACTCTGGATACTCCAGATACAGATTCGTCGTCTCGCTCGGATCCTTCTCCAAATTATAAAGCTGCCCGGTAGGTCCTCCCTTCTTTGGCTCTACTACTCTCGGCTGAGAAAAACCGCCTGAACCTAACTGGTCGATATACTTCCAATCGCCTTTGCGAATCACCATCCCAGTTTTCGAGCTG
>JBCCZW010000689.1:0-2412 GCA_039186805.1 Verrucomicrobiota bacterium | reverse complement strand
GCCACTCCCAGGACAAACAGCATCGTAGGATCCCAATTCCCGAAAAAGTCCAGAAACCCTCTTATTTTCTCGGGTTGCGTCATCCCCGATTTGACCAATCCCCAGGCAAACAACCCTCCCGCCGCGAAGGCCCAAATATGATTCCTCAAAACACCGCTCATCAGTCTCAACATCAATTTCATCGTATTTTCCTTTCAACTACAGAGCTTAACCAAACAGAGCCACCGTCGCTGCTCCTGACACGATGAACACCACCGTAGCGACGATCGAGTCGGTATCCAATCGCCCCATGCCGCAAAGGCTGTGTCCGCTCGTACAGCCGCCTGCAAGACGAGCCCCCGCACCCACAAAAAAAGCTCCCAGCGCAAGCTGCCAAACCTCTACCCCAAAAGACTTCACAAATCCAGAACCGCCCTGAGCCCCGAGAACGAAAGCAACCAAAAGCATCCCTGCCAAAAAGCTTAACCGCCATCCTGCTTTCAACACGCTCCCAGTCATCGCCTTGCTCAGAAATCCGCTAATCCCCACAGGATATCCTACCGTAAAAAGCAGCAATACCGCCGCCGCTCCAATCGCCAAGCCCCCTAAGATTGCATCTCCGTAATCCTCAAACATCCCATACGCCTACCGGCCCAACTCTCAAACATCAAGCCCATCGATCAACGCTCACCCGAACCATCGGAATACCCAACGTAGCGGAAGTCGAGAGACTTCCGCCCCAAAGCATCCTTGAAGGCGAGAACACCAGCCCTGCAAACTTAAAACTTCGCCCCTAATGCCCCTTCTTGCCGTCTTCCTGTTCCTCGACAATCGGCCCAGCAGGAATCAGCATAACCTTCGACCACCGCCCCCGCGCATAAGCCGTTCCATCGCCTTCAGGGATCAAGCCATTGGTGACATTATTAGATTCTACCTGGATTACATCTCCCGGACGCAAAGCGACATCCTTGGCTGCGTGACGTTCCGTCACGAAATAGTCCACCTTTGTAGGTCTATTGGTACTCCTGATCTTGCCCACTCCATTAATTCTCACCACATATTCGCAATCGCCGTCCGTCTCCGACATCGTGTATAGAGAAAGCGCATACATTCCCTCTTCTCCCTTAAATACATGCTGAGCCGCTCCGAACTTCTCCCGGAACTCGACCTTGGCCGCATTGATCGCCAAAGCCTTGCGAGCCTTGTCTACGTAGTAAGGGACGTAGCCCTCCAACACGACGGGCGAGAAATCATCAACTGCCGTCAAAATAATCGGATCAAAGCTTCCCTCCGAGCGAACATTTAAATCCGCGAGCGTCTCGCCCTCTTCGTAAGAAGCAGCCAAATCGAACCCTCCAGGCTCGTAACCCTCGTCTCGAACCATCAAAAACTTGTCGAGCTCGAATCCATCCTCACGCATCGACAAGTGAATAGTATGTATCCCTTCATTGGGTACAGTGACTCGAATCGTCCTCGGAGTTCCGCAGTGATTCTCCGGCACGCGCTGCGCCGATGACCAAGTCCAAGTGTACTTTCCAGCGCAAAGCTGCAACCTCCTGCTCGCTTCCGGCCAGTCGCCGTTGATCCCGATATGCAATCCATTGTCTTCCGGTCCCGTACTGAACGCGCGAGCCCAAAAAATATACTCCCCTGGCGTATTAAAATAGATCGGATACGACAGCACCGCCATTTTCCCTGGTTCCGGCATGAAGTTCTCGCCAGGGATCAGAGTATCCGAATGAGTCGCCCGAGTATCCGGCAAGATCTCGATGTACTTCTCGCCGCTAGCCGTCGCTGCATGGTTCGCATCGCGATCCTGTATGTTCTCGGCGACATCGCCCGATTCCGTCACATACCAGCGACGAACCGAGTCCAAGGACTGCGAAGAAAAATGCTCCGCTTCCACCGAGACGATTCCACCGGTCTCCTCATAATTATAAGACGCAAACAGAGGCGTCGCGATTAAACAAAACAGTGCAGCGGCTGGGGTTCTCATATTCATAGCATAAAGGGATTTCTTGCCGATTGGGAGACACTGCAGATAAAGAGAGATCATACTCATCATACAAGTAAAATGATCCCGTTAGCTCTGTCTCCAATACCCCTTCCAAGAGCCAAGAACCTAAATGCCAAGTCCTTAGCCAGCCCGCTCTCCGTAAACTACCGCCAGGCAGCCATCTCCTAAAGCTTGCAGTTATTCCCTTTTCCATTCGAATACCTCCAGAGAATGGTCTCTTTCGCAGACTCAAATGTCCCTAAACCAACTAGAAATCGAAATCGTCCAACGCGCCCTCCCCGCGCCCATCACAGACTTTCTAAAGGAAGCCGATAAGCGTTGTGACGAATTCTTCGATACAGGCGCAAACAAAACGATTCCCCGCTTTATCCCAGCGGACTACGCGTTCGTATACAGCGCCCTTCATAAGCTCCGCG
>JBCCZW010000688.1:0-2417 GCA_039186805.1 Verrucomicrobiota bacterium | reverse complement strand
GTCGGCGTCGTATTCACGGGATCATACATCATTGCCTCGGTTTATGGGGGTATGAAGCCTTGGACGTTCGGTGTTTTCGATAGCGGTATAAAGGCGCAGGGGATCGGATCGATCGGTATGGTTCTCAACTTTGCGGTTACCTTAGGGCTAGCCAGGTTCTTTCCGCCACCTAGCGCCAAAGTCCAATCGATGATCGACGACATTCGCGAGCCAGAAGGGAGCGGAGCCGCTATTGATATCGAGCGAGCGATGGATCATTAAATCTGTGCCGGACATTCCGGCTCTATCTGAAGCTTTACCTTGTCATAGTGACCCGAGCGTTCTCGATTAGAAACGAGATTTCACTTCGTTTCGTTATATCTTTGAGATCTTAAGTAGCAGAACAATATGGACTTAAGTCGATTCGAGACTGTGTCAAAGGTAGCCTTTTCTCTGCGGTTAATTTCGGTATGCTTCGTGCGTAAAGCTGTCTCAGGAGGAAAACAGATTTAGATGATCGACCCGAACCAAATGACGGAAATGGCTCGCAAGGCCCTCCAAGAGGGGCAGGCCATAGCGAGACGGAACAAGAATAATGAAGTGGAGACGCTTCATCTGCTCGCCGCTTTGGTGGAGCAGAAGGATGGGATCGTGCAGGGTGTCTTGGAAAAACTGGAAGTTACCCCAAGCGCGGTATCCTTCGCTCTTGAGCGCGAAATAGATAAGCTGCCCAGCGTATCCGGCAGTATCGACAGCTCGAAGATCTATGTGACCAAAGCGCTGAACGACGTATTCGACGATGCAGAGAAGGAAGCTGAGTCATTAAAAGATGAATACATATCAGTTGAGCACCTCTTCCTGGGTTTGATCGATGTCTCATCGCCGGCAGCTCTCAAGAACTTGCTAAAGAGCTTTAATCTAGAACGCGGCGCGGTATTGCATGCGTTGCGGGAGGTGAGGGGAAACCAAAGGGTGACGACGCAGACTCCGGAGGATACTTTTCAGGCTCTTGAAAAGTATGGCATGGATTTGGTGAAACGAGCTCGTAGTGGAAAAATGGATCCAGTCATCGGTCGCGATGACGAAATTCGTCGAGTGATTCGGATCCTGTCGCGAAAGACGAAAAACAACCCCGTGCTGATTGGCGAACCGGGCGTCGGCAAGACGGCGATTGTAGAAGGTCTGGCGCAGCGAATCGTTCGCGGCGATGTGCCGGAAGGGCTCAAGGACAAGACCGTTTTCTCTTTGGACTTGGGAGCTCTGATTGCAGGCGCGAAGTACCGCGGCGAGTTCGAGGAACGCCTCAAGGCGGTGCTTAAGGAAATTAAGGCGAGCGAAGGCAAGATCTTGCTCTTTATCGACGAGCTTCACACCTTGGTTGGAGCGGGCAAGACCGAGGGAGCTATGGATGCCGGCAACATGCTGAAGCCTATGTTGGCTCGCGGCGAGTTGCACTGTATCGGAGCGACGACCTTGGATGAGTATCGCCAGTACATTGAGAAGGACGCGGCGTTGGAGCGGCGTTTCCAAAATGTTTTGGTCGAGCAGCCTAACGTGGAGGACACGATTTCTATCCTCCGCGGTTTGAAGGAGCGTTTCGAAGTGTATCACGGCGTACGGATACAGGATGCGGCGCTCGTGAGCGCGACGGTTCTGTCGGATCGATACATTTCTGATCGTTTCTTACCGGATAAAGCGATCGATTTGGTGGATGAAGCCTGCGCCAGTATTCGCACGGAGATGGAAAGCATGCCAGAGGAGCTCGATACGCTCACGAGGCGTACCATGCAGCTTGAGATTGAAGAAGCTGCCTTGATGCAGGAGAAGGATGAGGGTTCGAAGAATCGTCTGGCGGATTTGCGCAAGGAATTAGCCGACCTCAAAGAAGAAGAACAGGCCAAGCGTCGGATTTGGGAGAACGAAAAAGACCAGGTCGCGAATCTGAGAACGCTTCGTGAAGAAATCGATGAGACCAAAACAGAGATAGAGAAGGCCAAGCAGGCTCATGATTTGCAGAAGGCGGGCGAGCTACAGTATGGGAGGTTGCCGCAGTTGGAAAAACAGTTGGAAGACGCTGAAAACGCTCCAAAGAAAAAGAGCTTGGTTAAGGAGGAAGTGGACCAAGAGGAGATTGCGGAGATCGTTGCTCGCTGGACGGGAATTCCGGTGACGCGTCTTGTGGAAGGAGAGCGTCAGAAGCTCCTTCATATGGAAGACGTCCTCCACAAGCGAGTCATCGGACAAGATGAACCCGTACGGCTTGTATCCGAAGCGATCCTACGGGCGAGAGCGGGTATCAAAGATCTAGAACGGCCTATTGGATCATTTATTTTTCTCGGACCCACGGGGGTAGGAAAAACGGAGCTAGCCAAGGCTCTCGCTCACACGCTTTTCGACAGCGAGGATGCGGTAGTGCGAATCGACATGTCCGAGTACAT
>JBCCZW010000687.1:0-2433 GCA_039186805.1 Verrucomicrobiota bacterium | reverse complement strand
GTTGAGCCCAATGACGACATGAGGAGGCAAGCGCTGGACGAAAGCTTGGATGATCCACGGATTTCTTATCAGAAAGGCCACGCAGAAGAGCTTGATTTTAAACGAGGGAGCGCGTTCCTGATCTGCGCGGGTCAGGCCGTGCAATGGTTTGATCGGGAAGCGTTTTATAACCAAGCTCATCAATTGCTCGTCGAGGGGGGCGTTCTCGCGCTATTCGAGAATAATCGGGATTGGCGAAATTCCGCTTTTCTAGAGGTGCATGAGCGTTTTCTTGAGGAGAATTCGGTTCGGAAGGATGGGCGTAAGTATAGTCGCTTTTATCGAGATCATCCCTATGCGATGGAGTTGCTGAGGAAATTCGGCAGTGTTCACGCGAATCAGTTTCGATGGGTTCGAGAAATGACGATTGACGCCTTTATCTCGATGGCCGCGTCTTCAACGCAAGTTCAACGGGCTTTCGAGCGGCTCGGTGAAGAGATAGGTGTTGCGAAGATTCGGGCCTATTGCGAGGAGTACGCCAACGATGAAGGCGTGATTGAGCTGCCGTATGTCACGGAATTGTATATGGCCAGAAAGGTATCTATAAGCACGCTCGGTACGAAGACTTGAGGAGATAGTTACGGTGTAGGACTTACATAAAGTATTCGAGATTTAGTTACTTAGCGAGTTGGGCTGTAAGATCTCGAAAGTCGTTCGGAGTAGCTGGAATGTAGATGAAGTCGCGGTTTGGATACTGCGTTTTGATGGTGGTCCAAATGGCAGGTTCTGCCAGATGGGCCGTGTAGTAGGTTTCGCGGATCTGCTGCTTTAGCTCTGCGTCTAGATCCTTACGGTAGGCGACGGGTCCGTTGGGGATAGCTGCTGAACGCCAGAGGATGCGGATTGAATGCGGGTCAATTTTTTTGCTGCTGATCAGATCATCGAGACTGTTGCTGCTTACGGTGGCTAGATCGAATTGACCTTGGGCGGTCTGCAGAATCGATAGAACGTGGCTGTTGGAGTAGCGCGTTTCGGCAAATTCGTTTTCGGGGTTGAGGCCCTGCGACGCGATGAAGGCTTTGGGAATGAGGTAGCCGGAGGTGGAGGCTTTGTTCGTAAAGCAGACTTTTAGCTCTGAAGCCTGGCCTAAGGCCTCTTCGATGGTTTTCCAGGGGGCGTCTCTATGGGTTATGATGAGGGATTGGTAGTCGTAGGGAGCTCCGTCTGGGCGGCCTCTGGCGGCGAAGGCCTCGGCGTTGGCTTCGTTTTCGGCGATGAGATAGGCATAGGAGCCAAAGTTTAGGATATCGATCTCCCCGTTTTTCATCGCGTTGATGGCCGGTTGGTAGGAAGATGTCTGCACCAGCTCGACTTGGGTTTCGAGTCGAGATTCGAGATAGTCTCGGAGCGCTTCGAAGGCTGCCTTTCTGTCAGAGGTAGCGGGGTCCGAAGGGACGTATCCAAGCTTCAAAGACTCAGACTGAGGAATTCTGTCAGGGCTGCACGCCGCGCTCCAGAATAGCGCGACGAGAAGGATGAAGGGCGCGAAAAACCTATACGAGCTGCTGGGCATGCTTCTCGAGAAAAACGTCTAGTTCCCGCAAGTCAGCGAAATTTTTCTCTAGCGTTTCTCGATCCCAGTCCCAGTAGGCGGTTTCCATGATGCGTTCGATGGTTTTTTCGTCGAAGCGAAACTTGATTACTTTTGCGGGTACGCCGACGGCGATGGCGTAGGGCGGAATGTCCTTCGTGACGACTGCTCCCGCGCCTATGCAAGCCCCAGTGCCGATACTGGTTCCGGCTGTGACGACGACTCCGTGTCCGATCCAGACGTCGTGACCGATGCTGCAGGAGTTGGATTTTCTCCAGGCGAAGAATTCTTCGTCGTCTACGTCGTCCAACCCGTATTGCTTTCTTCGATACGTCGAGTGATTGGTGGTGACGCGCCAGGTCGGATGGTTGCCGGGATTAATGCGAGTCTGGGCTGCGATTGAGCAAAATTTTCCGATGGTGGACCAGACGACGCTGACATGTCCCGCTAGATAGCTGTAGTCGCCCATTTCGGATTCGTTCATAGTGCATCCAGGGCCGATGTCGGTGTAGGCTCCGAGGGTGGTGTTGCGGATGCGGGCAGTCGGGTTTATGTGAGGCTTTTCGCTGAGCTGTTTGGGCTCCTTGCGGGATTCGCCGAAAGATTCTATATAGGTGCTCATGGAGTGTGAAAGGGGTTACAGTTTGTACTTGGGAAAGGTTGGGTTGGGATCGAAACGCGAAAGGGTCTCGTAGCTGTGGAGCTCGGCTTTGGGCATGTGAAAGAGCAATTGCTGTTCAGCGATCTTTTCGTTAATCGAGCTGAGGCCGTCTGCGAATTTGTGCGCTTCCTCTTCGTTGGGAAGGTCTTCGATGTAGCCAAGCGTGATGTGGCCGATGAAAGGGCGCGTGCGACGGAGTCCT
>JBCCZW010000686.1:0-2439 GCA_039186805.1 Verrucomicrobiota bacterium | reverse complement strand
GGCTCTTATCAGTCGCCAAATCCCACCACATTTCAGGGAGCATCCCGCCGCCGAAGTGGTGATGAATATCTCCGCCCTTCGGGAGAGCGTACAAAAATTTGTACAACTCCTCCTTGCTCGCGCTCCGCTTTAGCTCCTCGAAAAGCAGGCCCATCTCCTTCATCGGGCTCGTCGGCGCAATCGTATCGCTGCCATGAATACGAGACCCTAAAAAAGCCGCTGAAGGGTTCATAGGCTTGGCGACGGCCTCCCGAGAGCCCAAGCCCATCGCGCCCCCCGCAAGCAAACCGGCAGTCAGGAATCCGCGGCGGGAAAACCCGTCTTTATCTAATATCTCTTCGCTCATAGCAATGCGTAGTAGATTATGAATACAGCTGAAATCACGTAGCTAAGGACCGGAGCTTCTTTCGCTCGTCCGCTGAAAATCAAAACCAAAGAATAAAGGGTCAAACCCAGCCCAATTCCCTCCGTAATGCTGAAAGTCAGAGGGATCATCAGCATCGTTATAAAGGCAGGGACAATTTCGCTCAGGTCATCGAATTTAAGGTCCTTCAAACCCTGAGCCATAAACGCGCCCACCATCACCAAGGCAGGAGCCGTGGCTGCCGCAGGTACAATCAATATGATCGGCGTGAAAATGAGGGCCACCAGGAAGCAAAGTCCCGTAACGACCGAGGTGAGCCCCGTTCGCCCGCCCGACTCGATACCCGCCGCAGACTCGATGTAGGAAGTCGTCGTAGAAGTGCCCAAAAGCGAACCCGAGACCGTCGCCACCGCGTCTGCCGTCAGAGCCTTGCCCATCTTAGGCATCGTTCCATCTTCACGCGTCAGCTTCGCCCGCCTCGACAAGCCAACCAAAGTTCCGATACTGTCAAACAAGTCCAAGAGCAGTAAGGTGATCAACACGTCCGCGATCTCAGTGAAGTGAGTAATTGGATACAAAATATTTAGCTTGAAGAAGGTCTCCGAGATCCCGGCCGGTAAGGAAACAATCCCATCGGGAGCTGAGGTCACTTTTCCGCCCTCGCTCGGGATGAACAAACCGATTATGGTCAGTCCCAAAATCGTAATCAACAAGGCCCCGCTCAACCTCTTGATCGTGAGAAATGTCATCAACGCGATCCCGGCCACGACCATCAACGCCGCTGGAGCCTTCAGGTCGCCAATCGTCACCAAAGTAGCCTCATGACCCACTACGATGCCCACGCTCTTCAGTCCGATAAATGCAATGAAAAACCCAATACCGCACTGGATCCCAATCTTCACCCCATTCGGCAAGGACTCCGCCAACTTGCTCCTCAGACCCGTCACCGAAAGAATAAGAAAGATAATCCCATTCCAAAAAGTCAGAGCCAGCGCCGTTTCCCAAGGCAAGCCGCTCCCGATACAAATGACGAAGGCGAAATAGCTATTCGTCCCCATACCCGGCGCCTGAGCGATCGGAAAGTTCGTCATTGCCGCCATCAAGAAACAACCCAAAGCCGCTGCAACCGCCGTCACGGTAATCAAAGCTGGAACCGGCATCCCCGCATTACTCAAAATTGCGGGATTCACCGCTAAAATGTAAGCCATTGCAGCGAAGGTAGTTAGACCTGCGATCATTTCTGTTCGCACCGTCGTTCCCGCCGCTTTCAGGCCAAAGATTTTTTCCAGCATAGAGCCCTATACAGCAACATCAGCGCCGACTCGAAGAGGGTAAGACGATTTGCAATCGGCCCCCTATACAAGCCAGCGTTTTAGCCCTGGCCCCAAACCGGCAATTTCCAAGAACCGCCACACCCCCGACGGATCATCTCCTTGCAAAACCCGATTCGAACGAGCCAAGCCTCCTGCCGCTAAAACTTCAGGTATCCGCTCCAATCCAATTGGCGCGACATATGCCTTCGAGAAGAATGCTAAAAAGAACATCGCTCTTCGTTGCGGCCCTGTTGCCTCTCTGCTTCGCCTACTCCACCGAAGAACCTATCCCTGTAAAAGTAGTCGTCCTCGCCATGTACGAGATCGGCGACGTTACCGGCGACCACCCCGGCGAACTCCAGTTTTGGGCCGAACGCGAAAATCTCACCAACGTAATCCCATTTCCTATGGGCCGCACCGCTCTGCTGATGAGTGACGACGGCCTCATGGTAGCCCTCACTGGAGGCGGAGTCACTCACGCCGCCACCACGATCACCGCGCTGGGAATGGACCCGCGCTTCGACTTTTCGAAAACCTACTGGATCATCGCCGGTATCGCTGGAGCCGATCCCGAAGATGCCTCGCTCGGGACCGCAGCCTGGGCCAAATGGGTCGTCGACGGAGACCTTTTATATGAAATCGACGCTCGCGAAGTACCCGAAGACTGGCCTTACGGGATGATACCTCTAGGAGGCTACGAACCCAACCAACTCGATACCGGCTGGACTGTCGACAACATAGCATTCCAGCTCAACGAAGGCC
>JBCCZW010000685.1:0-2439 GCA_039186805.1 Verrucomicrobiota bacterium | reverse complement strand
TTCACAAATCCATTACCCCTCCCTAATTCGCCAACATCATCCCACCTTCCCAACGTCCCTCCCTTAAGTCCTGGGACATAAAGCCTATGTCCCAATCAATCTTCATCTTCCATCAACCTCAGGGCCCCTCAAAAGCCGCGTCCCCACAGACCACAATCGAAATTCACAATTTCTGAATAATTCGCCCCCTCAACTGCGTCCTAAACACGCTATGGGAAGGTTTAAGTCTAAAAAACTCGTCATCGAACTGGATCGCTGCACGGCAAACGGAAAACACTTCATCACCTACTCCGCGTCCGAACATCACTACGAAATCGACGAACGAGCCTACCGAGCCAAGTCAACCTCGCTCGCCGGCGCTCGCAAAGGCATCAACTTCCATCGCTGCCTCCTTGGATTCAATCGAGCCGCAATCGCTCAACGAAGAGAGCTTAACATCCACCCCAAACCTCAATTCGAGTTTCTCGTCGGCAAAGAAGCTCACGATTTCGACGTCACTCTGAAACGCCGTAGTTCTGATTCCAATTGGTGGCGTCTTCTCTACCCCACCCTCGACCAACATCAAAACGACGTTGCCTCCCTCCGCTCCTTATTCGAAGTCTCCGGCCTCGAAACAACCAAAGTCGCCTACCTTCTCAACAATCGGTTCTGCCCAGAACGCATCGTCTTTCACCTCTACCCAAACAAGTTCAGAGGCCGTGAAAAGCCCCAGATCATTCAAGACGCTCAATCTCTCTCTGATCTCCGTATCCTACTTGAGGATACAATTACTCGACATCAATCCCCTAAGCTAACCTCAACGCATAGAACCGAAGAATCCAATCCTCGCTCGGAGGTATTCGATATCGCCGCCCTTCGCATCGAGCAGATCCTCAAGACCGGACGCAACAACTACGAAAAAATAACAAACGTGTGGAAACTCCTAGATGGCATCGCAAAAACCGAACTTCGCTCATCCCATCAGCGAATCAAAGACGCCCACTCTGCGACATCCGACATTATTGATCAAATCGCAAGTCACGCCGGGGTCACCGGCCTCTACGCTATCGACTATCTTCAACCCGCCCTATGGCTCATTCCCGAAGGCCTTCAATACTTCATAAAGCAAAGCGATCAATACACTAAGGCAAACTGGAATCGAGAAACAGCCAACTGGGATCTGAGGCTCAGCCCCCTCTTAATTCAAGCCCTCAAAAGCGCCCAAAAGAACGCCCAACGGCTCGGCTACCAAGTCCCCACCCGCCTATCCTGCCCGCTCCATCAACCTGAATCCATTAAACCACTACAAGGTCCCAACGACTTTGAAATCGCCCGCATTCTCCTGTGGGAAACCTCGCTCCTGAGAAGCGAGCTCGGACATTCAGTCGTCCGCCTGCATCAAGAGCGAAAAATCCCCGTCTTCCACCTCCCCCTCAGCGCCATCCAAGACGAAGACCAACTTCCTCCCGGTGAATACATAATTGGAGGAAGCGCTCAAAACGAACAACTCTCGTGCAGTCAAAGCATTCTCTGGACCGAAGGAGCCACACCCAATTCCGAATACAAGATCAACAAGCTCCGCGACGACGCCCACGTCGAGTCTCGATATTGGAACTTCAAAATCAGCGAAAACTTCGAACGCCTCCTCCAACACCCCCACCTTCTCCTCGCCGAAGACGTCCTCTACGCGCCATCCTAATACTGTAGGTCGGGGCGTTGACCCGACAGTCCATTCCCACTCAGCCCGCCGGATACTTCTCCGCATTCTTCACCATCTTATTCCTCACCGCTTCCCCTACCTCAATCTTAGCGACGTTCGCTAGCTGCAAAGCGTAGATCAGAACGTCGGCTAGCTCCTCCTCCACAGCCTGCTTCTTTTCCTGATCCTCCAGAACCTCTGCCGACTCGCCATTCTCCAGCCACTGAAACTCCTCCATCAACTCGGCCGCCTCAATCGCTACCGACATCGCTAGATTTTTCGGCGTGTGAAATCTCCACCAATCTCGCTCGTCCGCAAACCGAGCCACTGCTCCCTTCAAACTATCCAAGGTCGTCTTCGAGTCATCCATAATCTACCAGACTGCGAACCCAGCCCTCTTTCACAAGCCCGCGATCCACTGAAAAACTAGCTGCAACTCCCAACATTACCAAAAACCGCTGAGCGCCCGTGCTGACGAATCTGCCAAACCGCAACGCGTATCACGAATTTTCACGTTTCAATTAGCCCTAAACTCCTTTCACTCCTCAGGAATGAATTATTGGCTAATGAAGTCCGAACCCGACGTCTTCTCATTCGAAGATCTAAAAGCATGCCCCAAGAAGACGGAGCACTGGGATGGCATCCGAAACTACCAAGCCCGCAATATCATGCGGGACGACATGAAGAAGGGAGACATCGTCCTCTTTTACCACTCGAATGCAGGTCCAGAAACGGGAGTATCCGGCATCGCCCAGATCGCC
>JBCCZW010000684.1:0-2460 GCA_039186805.1 Verrucomicrobiota bacterium | reverse complement strand
CCGGGTGGAGGATAATAAGATCTATAGGGATAACGCGATTTTCCTTGGAGAGGTCTCCATCGCCGAATGCTACAGCGACTTTCGAGCTGTCCTCGCCATACAGGCAATGGGCGGCGGTGAGGATCCAATTTTCGTCGATCAAGGAACAGCCGCAGAATTGAGCGCGGGAGAGATCTTCTTCTTCCGCATCTACTAGGGCCCCAAGCCAAGGATAGCTCCCTGCTGGGCTGATTTTTCCTCCGATAATCTGTGGATTTGCGAGCTCATCCGCATTACTGAAGCTGGTGATGCAAAGTGATAAGGCTACGGTGACGACGGAGGCTATGCCCATGTCCCTTTTAAGGAGCCGTTCGAATTCCATTTTGCTATCTCAAAAGGCAGCAATCGTTTCAGACAAGCTCAATCGATATCCGACTGAGGTTGCGAGTCTTCTCTTTTGACTCTTAGAAATTGGGCATAACCAGAATGCGTATAAACAAAAAAGCCGCCGGTTTACGTCGCGGCGACCTTGTGTATCGAACTTATGGATGCGCCTAGCTCTTTGGAAGAATAACCGAATCGATCACGTGGATTACCCCGTTGCTGGCGAGAATGTCAGTCTTAACGACTTTCGCCTCATCGATCATAACCTTCTTCCCCATCACGGAGATGTTGAATTTCTGACCGTTGACCGTCTTTACGGCTCCTGGAGCGACGTCGGCAGCTTTTACTTTGCCGGGTACTACGTGGTACGTCAGTACGGATATGAGCTGGTCCTTGTTCTCGGGCTTTAGAAGATTGTCGACAGTACCTTCAGGCAGCTTTGCGAAAGCGTCATCGGTCGGAGCGAAGACGGTGAAAGGGCCATCGCCTTTCAGTGTGTCTACTAAGTCTGCTGCAGAGACTGCGGCGACGAGGGTTTGGAAGGTGCCTGCAGAGCTGGCTATTTCTACAATGTCCTTTTTGGCCATCTTGTCCTTTTTCTTACCGTAAGACCCGGCTGTAGCGATGCCGGCGGTTAGGATGATGGCGAGTGTTGAGACGAGCAATTTCGAGATGAATGACTTTTTCATTGTTGATGTATTTTGGATTAATGCGTGACCCATTTTGAGCCCATCGCTAGTGGTGGGTGAACGGGAGAGGCGGCTCGTAGATTTTATTTCTGGGGTCGATTGCGAAATGACTCTGCTTCAAGACCTATCCATTGGGAATCGAGTGGATCGGAGAGTAGCGTCTAAGTTGCAATATCGTGATCAATCCTGATTTGCGGAAAGTTGGCGCGGGTGTAGCTAAGGAAAGTCGCTCGTTTTCTAGTTGCTCTTAATTGAGCGATTAAGAAATGAATAATTCAACTTGTATAAAACAGATCCTTGGCGCTTTGGCGTTGAGCTTACTAATGGTTAAGACCGGGGCGCCTTCCGCTTTTGGCGAAGCCGATTTCAAGGAGAGCGAGGGTATCCGAATAACGATTACGCAGTCGCCAGTGTTTCCTTACGACATGTTGAAAGCGGGCGTTGCGGGGGCTAGGGTGACGCTTTTTATTAGCGTTGATGAGTACGGACATTTAGTGGATTGGATGGCTATCGATGCGACGGATGAGTCGTTTGTCGACGCGATAGGCGACGTGATATACGATTGGGACTTTTCGCCTGCGTACCAGGGTGACGCTCCTATCTTTGCTTCTCAGCGATTTCCCGTCTATTTCGACGGCGAGGGAGCAGTTTTGGCGATCAAGCAGCGAAGGCAGGAGTTGGCTTACGCATATCGTTATAGTTATGCGTCCTATGAAGAAAGTCCATCGAGACGGTTAAGGCCGGTCGTCTTGGCCACCATAGATCAGCTCGATGAGTATCCTGAGTTTTTGCAAGGGGGAAGAATTACGGTTCCGACCGAGTTAAATGAGGCGAGTCGAGGGAGTTCTGTGAAGTTCGAGTTTTACGTGGATACGGATGGGTGGGTTCGTATTCCTTTTCTTCGGTCAGTAGAGGGCGAGGCGCATCCTGATGCGATCGCCTTCGTCCAGGAGGCCCTGAGAGATTGGAAATTCAAACCTTTGAAAGTTAATGGGCAGGCAGCGACGATCAGGATGGCTCAGAGAATCCGTTTCGAATAGGGCGATGCGCGTCTTGGCGATTGAATCTTGGCGAACGGGATCGGCGCCTGAAAAGGCGTGTGATCGTAGGATTCGGATCCGAGTTTCGTCAGCAGTTTGTTAATTTCACTTTTTTTAGCTTTGTAGAATTGAAATGAGGTGGGAGTGGATTTGCTTGAGGATTAAGTGAACGAAAACCTGATATCGCCGGATTTAGATCAATTTGCGCAGATTCCCGTTTGGTCCTCCTCTCGAAGCGGCCTAGTTTGGTCGCGTCGTTTTGCTCAGGGTTTGGGGTTGAGAGCTGGAGTTTTCGCTGCAAGTTTCTCTAAATTCAGCGCGTCGCAGGTTTTGTCTGTCCGGTCTAGCCTGTGAGTTCTATTTACTCT
>JBCCZW010000683.1:0-2464 GCA_039186805.1 Verrucomicrobiota bacterium | reverse complement strand
TTCACCTTTTCACCCAGCAGATTTCTCGAGAATAAGCGTTTCGTCGCGCGAACCCACGGATTCTACGGAGGCGGCACTCACATCTGCCTAGGACGCCATCACACTGAATTACAGCAACTCTACTTCGTCGCCCAAATTATTCGCGAATGGGATCTAGAGGCCGACTTCCAACCCGATTTCAAAATCAGCCTTATCGGAACGGGCACCCAACACGAACGCGACCTGGCGGGAATGTTTCGCCGCCGCAAACACATTTAAAAGTTGTTCGACCAAATCGGATTTGAACGGATCTCATAGGCCGCGCAAAGAGGAGTGAGGCAACTCCTCCCTACCTTTTAGCAAATTCTCGAAGGTAGGGAGGACTGGCTCAGTCCTCCTTTCCACAAGCTCTTCAGTTTTCGCAATCGACCTAGCCCGATCGGTCGTCAAGAGTCGCAGTTATGTACACAGGTATCGTAAGCGGAGTCTTTCCCATCGTATCCCTAGTAAAGCGAGATGAAGCGGCGACTTTTCAAATCGAATTCGACGAGCTCCACCTCGAGGAACTAAAGATCGGGGCCAGCGTGAGCATCGATGGAGCTTGCATGACAGTCGTATCCATCGAAGGAAATCGAGTCTCCTTCGACGCCTCTATGGAAACGCTGCGTCTCACCAATTTGGGTACCAAATCAGATGGCGATCTGGTCAACATCGAGCGCTCTGCCAAAGCAGGCGTCGAAATCGGCGGCCATCCCATGAGCGGCCACGTCGACGGAGCCCTTCCGATTGTAGCGATAGACAAACCCGAAAACAACTGCGTCATCACCTTCGAACTCCCCGAGGCCTACCGTCGCTACGTCTTCAACAAAGGCTTCATCGGCCTCAACGGCTGCAGTCTCACGGTCACCGAACTCGACCGCTCCAGCGGACGCTTCAAGGTCTACCTCATCCCCGAAACCCTTCGCCAGACCACCTACGACAGCAAGCAGGTCGGGGACCTCGTTAATTTCGAAATCGACCGCCAAACCCAGGTCATGGTCGACACCATCCACGACGCCGTCCAGCTCGCCCTCAGCGAAAAGTGACGGACCCAAATAGATGAAGATTCTGGTAGTAGGCGCGACAGGCCAGACGGGACGCTTGCTTGTTGAGCAGCTTCTGCTGCGCGGAAAAGAAGTCCTCGCGGTTATCAGAGAGAAGGATCGAATACCCGAGAAACTCAGGAGGCACGAAAACCTGCAACTGATTGAAGGTAGCGTCTTGAGTTTCAGCGATGAACAGCTGGCTCCCCTGGCAAACGGTTGCGATGCCGTCGCCAGTTGCCTGGGACATAACTTGAGTTTTCGGGGGATTTTTGGGCAGCCCCGCAGACTCGTCACCGATACACTGAAGAGACTGGCTACTGCGATCGAGGCGAAGGAGCCCGATCCTCCAATCAAATTCGTTTTGATGAATACCACGGGCAATCGCAACCGAGACTTGAATGAGCCAGTCTCATTAGCGCAAAAATTCATCGTTACGCTGATTCGCCTCCTACTGCCTCCGCACGCCGACAACGAAGATGCGGCCGACTACCTGAGGACTGAGATCGGCCAAGAAAGCAAGGTCATCCGCTGGGTCGTCGTGCGACCAGACGGCCTTATCCACGAGAACGAAATTTCAGAATTCGAAACGCATCCCTCCCCAACGCGAAGCGCCATCTTCAATCCTGGAAAAACCAGCCGCATCAATGTCGCCTGCTTTATGGCAGACCTACTCACGAATCCAGACAACTGGGCAAAGTGGGAAGGTCGGATGCCTGTGCTGTATAACGGGGATCAGAAAAGCTAACGCTGAGACGTTCCGGTGGAACGCCGCTATTGCTCCTAAAGAAGAAAAGTATTCAGGTATCAATTACAAATCGAGCAGTAGGCTGACCCCTCGCTAGTTCGATCAACGATTTTTCGAGATGCCTTCGAGTGGCGGTATAACACCGCGTCCTGCTGCTGACAATACCCGCCGAAAGTTGGGACAGTCCATGTGGCTAGGCTCCCTACAGTTGGCAGTATGCCTAAGACCATCCCGAATGCTGACCATACGCTGGATCTTCCGGTCGAGTTCGTCAGCCTTTTGAAGGAGTTTCTTACGGTTGATTTCCAAGCCGCTACTCTTGGAAAACATCTCTCGGATTTCTTCCAAGCTGAACCCTGCCGCCCTCCCAAGAGAAATAAGTGCAAGACGTTCTAAAACGTCCTTCGTAAAAAGCCGCTTAAGACCATGGCGACCGACTGATTGTATAAGGCCTTTCTCTTCGTAGTAGCGCAGCTTGGAAGCGGCTTGGCCGCTGCGTTTTGAGACTTCTGAAATATCCAGCATTTCCTATTGACTTAAAGTTAACTTGAGGTGGCAGGCTAGACGATATCCCAATGAAAATCAAGTAGCTGGGAAGAGATTAACTCGCTGAAATAGAGACAAGAAGCCTGGAGAGATCATTGGGGTTTCGATG
>JBCCZW010000682.1:0-2473 GCA_039186805.1 Verrucomicrobiota bacterium | reverse complement strand
GCAGGCTCTCGAAGAAGAGCTCTTGGGTATTAGGCGAGGAAGCGACTTCGAGTATTTCATCCGCAACGAAAACGGTCTTTGGAATATGAGCGTCGTAGAAGAGGAATTAGGTGGCATTACGGGCTTTTTGGCTTCGATCGCCCACCCGGCAAGCAGCCTCCTGGGACCTGGCTGCATGCGCGATGACGCAGACGCAATTGCCTTGATCAAACGAGAGCTAGACGCTCGTCGAGGCCACACGATGGTCTGGCTGGCTCCTTCAGATCGTCCTTCAATTATTCGTGAGATGTATGCGTTGAAAGCCAAAAACTGCGAGCTTCACTTTGCTCAATCCCGGGGGCCCGCTCCCGCAGTAAAAGGTGTTTTCATACCAACTTTTATGCCCGAGACGTCGTAAGCGCGCCGTAGGGGGATTCGGGTTGGAACACTCGAATGCAAAGGGAAATAGTCTAGTACCCAGATGCCCCTGTTAAAAATAGTTCCCGTATGTCTCCTTTGTCTGGCGATTTCCGATGCGCTGGCCAGTGAAGCGCCGATCGCTCGGATGCCGGAGCTTCATTTCGAATTCCTGAACAATTACTGTTTAGACTGTCACGATGAGATCACCGAAAAAGGTAATGTGAATCTCGAGGGCCTCTCCTTCAATATCGATACGTTAGAGGGAGCCGCATTGTGGCAAAAGGTCCTAGATGTGCTCAATGCGGGCGAGATGCCGCCAGAAGACGAGACGCAGCCCCAGGCCGACGAGAAAACGGTATTCCTCGACGATCTTTCCAACGAAATCGTCGCCGCGCGGAAAATCCTCAGCGACACCGGGGGTGAAATCACGATGCGTCGCCTAAATCATCGGGAATACAAGAACACGATTCAATCCTTGCTGGGAATCGCAGTGGACGCCGAAGAACTCCCGAAGGATGCCAATCCCAGCGCCTTCGACACCGTAGGCGCGTCCCTCTTCTTTTCCAGCGATCAATTCGAGCAGTATTTTAAAATCGCTCGCAGAACCCTCGAAATCGCTCTCGACGAGCCGAAGCGCTACGAGACCAAGAGGACTCGGTTAGAAGCGGAAATCGCCGCAAACAAGCAGGTCGGTAATCGCTATAATCGACTGTACGATCGAAACGAATTGGGCAAACAATGGAAGGCTGCGCAGCACTTGCCGCCCTCCGATTTCGGTTTTACCGATGCTGATCGCGTGGACTTCGAAATGGGCAGATTTAAAATGTTCGGACCTGGCTACGAACACTACCAGTCGTTGCCCGAAACGGAATCCGGAGCGGTGTTCTTCGCTAGTTGGGACGGATTTCTGGTCGCGCCGATCTCCATCCCGTCAAAATCGCCTCCTGGAAAATACATCATTCGCGCCGCGGTCGGTTTGCTGGATACTTCGAGCCCTGATCGTCAATTCATTGAGATCGGAACTATTGAAAGCGGAGCCCGCCCTGGCGAGTTGGCTGTACTCGATCACCAAAAGGTCGAAAGTAATTTCAGAACGCCCGAAATCATCGAATTCGAAATCACCGTCACCCCGACCTCCAGCCGCAAAATCGCCCTGCGCGAACGTCATCACAACACTCGAGAAGCGGCTCGTTACGAATTCAGGCTAGCCGAGGACAAAAATATACCGATGGCCCCGCCTTCGTTGTGGGTTGATTGGCTAGAGTGGGAAGGACCCATTCAGGATTCGACTCTAACGCCGTTTCAGACGCGACTCTGGGGAGATCAGGCAAAAGCGTCGGGAAACAGTGAATACATACGCGATGTCTTAAGGCGATTCGCATACGACGCATTTCGCCAAGACGCGCCGAGCGAGTCCTTTATTGATAAACTCTTGAAGCTCTACCAAGGAGGCAGGCAGGCCGGATTGGGGATGAAGGAAGCTCTGCTCGACCCTCTCGCCGCAATTCTCGCTTCGCCGGGCTTCCTCTATATGATGGAACCAAATCCCGATGAGGATAGACGCGAACTCAACGATCGGGAGTTAGCGGTGCGTTTGGCTTACTTTCTTTGGAGCGCTCCGCCCGACAGCGAACTCTATGCGCTCGCGAAAGCGGGAAAGCTAAAGAGAAAAGCCGTTCTAAAGAAGCAAGTCGATCGCATGTTGGCGGACCCTCGGGCAGAGGAGTTCTACGCCGGCTTCGCGGAGCAGTGGCTGCACATGGATCGTTTGGACTTCTTTCAGTTCAACTTCAAGCTGTATCCTGATTTTGACGACAGCGCGAAGGCTTCGGCGCGGCGAGAGATATACGAAATGCTGCGAACGACCGTGGATGACGATGAAAGCATCGAACGCTTGCTGAAGGCCGATTATGTCGTCGTCAATGAACTGCTCGCCGAGTACTATGGAATCGAGGGCGTGAAGGGGACGCATTTCAGAAGAGTTCCCGTGCCCCAGGATTCTCCGCGCGGCGGTCTTCTAGGAACTGCAGCGGTTCTCGCGATGGGCTCAGATGGGGAGCGTTCGTCCCCCGTG
>JBCCZW010000681.1:0-2474 GCA_039186805.1 Verrucomicrobiota bacterium | reverse complement strand
GTTTACGATATTCACTCCCCTCGGGTGCCGACCCAGCGCGAGATTCTGAATCTTATGAGCAAAGCCGGAGCGGTAATTAAGCGACGCAATCTCTGGGTCAATCCCGACTGTGGTCTGAAGACTCGCCAATGGAAGGAAGTAAAGCCATCGCTCGTCAATATGGTTGAAGCTGCGAAAGAGCTTAGGGTTGGGGTAGCTGTATCCGTTTAGCCCTTACGCATGCGTTGCTAATCTCGGAGGGGTGTTCAAAGAGGGCATAGCTCATCGCCCGGAGGAGTAATGCGCAGAAATCGTGGTCACCTGACCACGATTTCTGCGCGCGTAATCCTTGCGAGATCGTGTGGCTAAGCAAGTTTCGGGGAATGGTGGCGTATCGTATTTCAAGGCTGCGCTTGCGTGATAATTAGTCACCCATGGGTTTGACTCCTGCTAGTCATTGAACGAGTTTCTTTTCATCGGTAAGGTATACAGAGTAACGTTGAAGGACATTGCTGATGCGGCTGGGGTATCGAAGATGACGGTGTCATTGGCCTTAAGGGATGATCCTCGCATCTCAGAGTCGACTCGAGAGCGAGTCGCGAAGGTTGGTAGGGAGATGGGGTACAAGCGGAACCCTTATCTGACTGCGCTCTCGCAGCAAATCAAGTCGAGCAAGCAAAAGCGACTGAAAGCGACCATAGCCTATTTGGGCTTTTTCGATGCTCCTAGCAAACGATCAGCTAGGCAGAGCTCTCATGATTGGCTCGAGGACTTCTATATCGGAGCGAAAAAGCAAGCCGAGATGCTGGGCTTCGGAATGGAGCGATTCAATCCCTGGAAAGCGAAATTGTCCGAGAAACGCCTTAACGAGATATTGATAAGCCGTGGCATATTGGGAATTATCATTCATCCGCCTTACTCGGATTTGCGCGAATGGGATATCGATTGGGAGCGCTTTTCCGTCTGCGTGAATAACTCGGTCCGATTTCCCATTCCCTTCCACACAGTCGGTTGCGGACGACACGAAGCCATGATTGAGTTGATCGATCGCGCTCGCGAACTCGGATACCGAAAAATCGGCTTAGTTTTAGGTAAGCAGCAAGACGACTTTCACGCTCATGTACAGCGGTGCGCCATCAGCGACTTTCAGTTGAATCTGCCGAAGAAGATGCAGGTTCCTCATTGTATCGAAGAATTGGTGACGAAGGAGGTATTTTACGATTGGCTGGATTCCTACAAACCGGAGCTCGTGGTCGCGGGTTTCGACGAGATATACTATTGGATGAAGGAGCGAGGTTATTCGATTCCGGGAGATATTGGTTTGGTCCGCCCGCAAGTTTGCGGCATCCGAAGTCTGAGTGGTATGAAGTACGATCATCAAGCGGTAGGAGCCGCTGCTGTCGATCTCATCTCTGGCCAAATGAATCGCAACGAACGGGGCATTCCGAGCAAGAGAAAGCAAGTGTTTATCAATGCGGTATGGAACCCTGGAGAGACGATCGCGAAACTCCGCTAGATCGCCAGTTTTTCCTCAGCTGCCGAGAATTCGGGGAGCTCATCCCGCGCGGGTTCAGTAGTTTTCCGCTTTTGGCGGCGATCCTTTAGGGGGTGGGTCATGTCTTAATTTTACGGGTAAAATAAATCGCTTTTTTATTCAATTGCGATACGCTTACTGTCCGAATATCGCACTTAAAATGGTTTGAAATGCCTTGGTAGCATTTGGCCATACCCCAACCCTAAACTACTCATTATACTACAATGATACCAAGAAAGACTATCCTCAGCGGTCTATTTTCAGGACTGCTTGCGGCGCCGTTTGCCGTACCCACATTGCTCAATGCTCAAGATGACGATGAAGGCGTTTTCGAGCTTAGTCCGTTCCAAGTAGATGGCTCGAATGACGACAGATACAGGGCGGGCAGCACGCTCGCTGGAACGCGTTTGAATTCCAATCTTGGAGACGTCGCAGCCGCTATCTCCCCTTTTACCAAAGAGTTTATAAACGACATCGGCGCAGATAGCGTGGAGGACCTTTTGGCTTATTCGAACAACACGGTTCGGCTGGACGAGACCGAATTGGCTAACGGCAATCAAGTATTGGAATTCGAGTTTCAGTTCAACATACGCGGCTTGCCGGCTACGCGTTCTCGCAACTATTTTCTAGCAGATACTATTTCCATGGACAACTTCAACGTCGAACGGGTTGACGAGTCCAGAGGACCCAATTCCATTCTTTTTGGAGTCGGATCGGCGGGGGGCGTCGTTAACACTTCGACCAAACGCGCTCGATTTACCGAAATCAACGAAGTTCAGTTCATGGTCGGCAGCAACTCTCAGTTTCGCACGGCTGTCGACTTCAATAGAGAACTGATCGAAGACAAACTAGCCGTTCGCTTCAATGCCATGTACGACGAGGATGAATCATGGCGATTGTGGGAATTTAAGGACCAGGAACGCTTTGCATTTGCGGGCACTTTTCGAGTCAGCGAAAAGAC
>JBCCZW010000680.1:0-2479 GCA_039186805.1 Verrucomicrobiota bacterium | reverse complement strand
GGCACTGAAGATCGAAGAGACCGCCAGCGCCCAGGTTGGCGAGAATGCGAAAGAAATAACGTTCATCCCACTTGATGGACAAGGCGTAGGTGCTGTAGTAAATGGGGTTAAGATCGCGCAGGCTTAAGCTCGAAGAGCTCTATTTAATTCGGTGGGCAACCGGAGCCCTAATGGGCTTAGTGTCCATTTCGACTGTATTCAACATTGGAGGACATAACCCGATACCGGCATTCGTCTCAATAGTAGCTGTCTCCGTTTGCTTGGTTTTCAGGAAGCTCTATTTGAAAATACCCTCGAAGGTGTGGGCGATCTATGCGGTATTGATTCTGCCGATCGTATCGATCGATGTGTTCGCCAAGGAAACGATCCCCGCGTTGCTCAACCTCAACACTTGGCTCGTTTTGTATCGCTCGTTGAATCATACGAGACGAAGGGAGGAGATGCAGCTGGTTCTGCTTTGCCTGTTCCTCTTGGTGATGACCGGTATTTTGACGGCTTCTTTGATTTTCGCGTTGCAGCTGCTGATTTTTACGGGCTTGGCGATGGCGATGCTGGTGCTGGGCGCGGTCTTGGAGAATCGAGGCAACGGGATCATTCGAATGGATCGCGAGTTTCGCAACGCCAGTTTGAACGAGTCGCTGTCGACCGCTTTTAAAGTAGTGAATCCTCGTTATGCGTTCCTTGGGGTGGCTGTGTTTTCCTTAATGCTCGGCGTCGCAGGG
Source organism: Verrucomicrobiota bacterium (assembly GCA_039186805.1). Classification (GTDB taxonomy): domain Bacteria; phylum Verrucomicrobiota; class Verrucomicrobiia; order Opitutales; family Opitutaceae; genus JBCCZW01. The sequence continues at coordinate 1,757 of JBCCZW010000680.1, read as the reverse complement.
ATGACCTTTTTGGTCATTCCGCGGATCGACGTGGAGAATAAGGTATCTCTTTTCAAAATGCCGTCGACTGGATCGCTCTCAGGATTCAGCGAGAGCATAAAGCTCGGCGAAGTCACTAACATCAAGAACGACAATCGGATTGCCTTGCGAGTGGACGTTCCAGAGTCCGCTGAGGTACCGGTTACTCCCTACTTCCGCATGTTGGCTCTGGATCGGTACGAGAACGGTAGTCTGAGCCTTTCTAAGGAGTTGAAGGATCTGTTGAGGAGCACTCTAGCATCGCCGAATTACTCGATTCGGTACTGGACGGACAAGCGTTTTTCCAAAGCTCCCAGCGGCGGACAGGGAGCAGAGCCATGGACTTTTTTTCTAGAGCCCAATGTGAGTCGATTCATTCCGATCGCCGGCGAGTTCAGTCAGATGACGATGGTCGATATCGATTCGCTCAAGATCAGTCCTCATATTCATGTTTTCGGTTTTCAGGAACCGAATTCGAAGATGCTGTCATACCAGCTGGAGAACGTTGATTTCAGCGGAGATATACGGGACCTATCAGCTTACGAGTATCCAATTTTTCTGGACAACTTGCTAGGCGAGCGTGAAGGGTCCGTAGAGGAAGATACGATCTATCCTCAAACACTGCTATCCGTGCCGGAAGACCCTGAGATAAGACGTTATCTCGAGCAGGAGGTGGAGAAGATCTACGGGGGGAGAGCGCTAAACCGCCGGGAGTTTGCGGAAGCTGCGGTGAATTACTTGCACGAGCGTCACTCTTATTCGATGAGCATCAGCCTGCCACCCGCAAATGGAGGTATCGAAGACCCGGTGATCCGCTGGATGCAGTCCGATCTTCCAGGGCATTGCGAGTTTTTCTCCTCTTCTCTGATACTCCTCACGAGAGCCGCAGGCATTTCTTCCCGCGCGATTGTGGGCTATAAGGGAGGGGCTTGGAATGCCTACGAAAACTACTTTATGGTCCGCAACGCGGATGCGCATGCATGGTGCGAAGTGTATGACGGAGTGGATACATGGTTTCGAGTCGATCCCACGCCTGGCTCGTCTCTTCCATCGACTTCTACGCCTACGGTGATGGCTACAAGCAAGTTAGGAGAATCGGGTTCCACAGCTTACATCGATAGCTTGAGAATGCTCTGGTATCGCCGCATTGTGAACTTCGACGAAGCCGCTCAGAGAGAGGCAGCTGTGCAATTGAGGGAATTCGCGATCGCATACATAGAGGTAGCCGAGCAATGGGCTTCAGAGGCAATCAAGTACCTTGTGGAATGGGCGACGACTGGTTGGACCGTTTGGCGGATCCTTTACCTTTTGTTTTTGGCCTTGCTATTAGTCGGGGCGATCATGCTCCAACGCAACATGGCATTGAATTTTAGGGAATTGCTAGTGGCTCCCTTTAGGAGGGGAGATCCGATTCGCCGTAAGGCGAGCAAGCTCTTGAAGAAGTGCGAGTCTCGGTTGGAAAAGCTAGGCGAAGCAGAAGAGTTGCTGCGGCTGCGAGAGGATTTGAGGCGATTGAGGTTTGGACCGAAGGAGACCTGGCCAAAAGCGCGTCAAGTCTTCAAGGGAGCGAGGAGTCTGCTTTAGATCAATTGCTCAGCTCTCCTTTTTTGGTCGATCTTTTAGACCTCTTTATTCTTCAAGGTTTACGACAAATAGAACCGTCTTGTCATTGATCTCGGCTTTCAGTCTTCGCCGATGCCGAACCAAACGATGGCAATCGGCACCAGGGCAATGGCGGG
>JBCCZW010000679.1:0-2492 GCA_039186805.1 Verrucomicrobiota bacterium | reverse complement strand
GTTGGGTACATGATGAGGTTAGAATTTGATCCTTTACGCACCGGTGCTCGGCGGCTTTTGACAGCAGCGGTGATTCTCGAATGAAAACCTTTGGAGGAAATCAGTATGGATATGGTAAATACGAATGAAATGAATCGGCGCGAATTCGGGAAATTGGCGATGGCGGGAGCCCTAGGATTGGCTTCGGGGGCGGCATTGAACAAGGCGACTGCGGCGAAAGAAGGGGATGTCGATCGCTTGCAGACGCATTTGTTTTCCAAGTGCCTCCAGTTTATGGACTATGAAGAAATGTCTGAAGCGGCGGTCCAAATGGGCTTTGACGGCTTGGATCTTACGATCCGGCCTGGGGGTCACGTGGAACCTGTTCGCGCTGACGAGGATTTGCCGAAGGCGGTCTCGACTATGTCCGCTCATGGGCTGGTATCGAAAATGTTCGTGTCGAGAGTGACGCGCGTGGATGATGAAGCAGGTATCCATTCTTTGAAGACAGCGTCGGAGTTGGGCTATGAGTATTATCGCTTGGGTTACTACAAACCGGATAAGGAAGGTGGGATGCTCGCTAATCTGGAGCGGGCTCGTGAGGCGTTTAAGGGGTTAGCGGCGTTTAACGAATCCCAGGGTCTGCATGGGGCCTATCAGAATCACGCGGGTCACAACATTGGGGCTTACGTGACGGATATCGCTTATCTTCTTGAGGGCTTGCATCCGCGTTGGGCGGGCTGCCAGTACGATGTGCTCCATGCCACGGTTGAGGGAGGCTTGGCTTGGCCGTTGGGGTTGCGTTACGTGAAGGACTACTTGAGCACGATCGTCATCAAGGACTTTCGCTGGGCGAAGATCAACGGAAAGTGGAGGGTTGAGGATGTTCCCTTTGGCGAGGGGATGGTTGATTTCGATCGCTACTTCAAAATTCTTAGATCCTACGGAGCGCGCCCTCTTGTGAGTTTCCATTTAGAGTATGATTTGGGCGGCGCTGAGCGCGGTAGACGAGAGATAAACATGCCAAAGAAGGAGATCCTGGCGGCGATTAAGCGTGACCTCGCTCGTTTTCATGAGGCCTGGGCAGCTAGCGCGGCTTAGCGCGTTTCTATCACAATCGAATATGAAAGTAGAATTTGAAGAATCCGTTGGCGTTCCTCAGTCGAGGCATGCCGTTCGGGTGATCGATGCGAGCCTCTATTTCCTGCCAGTGGAAATGAGGGTGCCATTAAAGTTTGGAAGTCAAGTCCTCACGAAAGTGATCTGCGCTCGGGCCTGCGTAAAGGTCGAAGGAGCGGGTGGGCGTGTGGCCACTGGTTGGGGCGAGACTCCGCTGAGCGTGGGTTGGGTTTGGCCAGCGTCTATCGACTATGATGAACGGGCTAAGGCGTTGGAGTCGTTTACCTGCGAGCTGACGCGGTCATTGCGTTCTTTAGGGACTTCGGGCCATGCTCTGGAGATCGGCCATGCCTTTATCGAAACGAAACTTTACGAGCTTCGAGCGAAGTTCAATGAGGGGCGTTCGGACGGTCATGACCTGCCTCATCTGGCGGCTTTGGTTTGCTTTTCTCCCTTGGATATCGCCTTGCATGACGCGTATGGAAATATTCATGACAAGCCAATCTATGAAACCTACACCTCTGATTTTCTCAGCAAGGACTTGTCGCATTTTCTGGAGCCGCGCGAGAAATTCGTAGGCAAGTATCCTTCCGATTTTTTAGAGGCGCCGCAGTTGCAGTTGCCGGTTTGGCATTTGGTGGGCGGCTTGGATCCGATCTCCGAGGAGGAGTTGACGGGACAGGAGCCGGACGATGGCTACCCGGTGCTTCTTCAGGATTGGATTGAGCGGGATGGCTTGAATTGTTTGAAGATCAAACTGCGAGGCGATGATGCCGAATGGGATTATCAGCGTTTGGTTGCGATTGGTAAAATTGCTCTTGAGAAGGAGGTCGAGTGGCTGACTGCCGACTTCAATTGCGCGGTCACCGAAGTCGCTTACGTGAATGATATTTTAGACCGGCTTAAGGATGAGCATGCTCGGATTTATCAATCCATACTGTATGTCGAGCAGCCTTTCCCCTATGATATAGAAGCGCATCAGATCGATGTTCGCAGCGTGAGCGCTCGCAAGCCGCTTTTTATGGACGAGAGCGCGCATGACTGGAAGCTTGCGCGTTTGGGGCGTACGCTGGGTTGGACGGGAGTGGCTTTAAAAACCTGCAAGACGCAGAGCGGCGCGTTGCTCAGCCTTTGTTGGGCGAAGGCGCATGGCATGACCTTGATGGTGCAGGATTTGACCAATCCGATGTTGGCTCAGTTGCCTCATGTGCAGTTAGCGGCGCACGCGGGCACGATAATGGGCGTGGAATGCAATGGAATGCAATTTTATCCTGAGGCTTCGCTCCCCGAGCAGGAAGCGCATCCTCAAATCTACATGCGGAGAAACGGTATTCTCGATCTCAATACGATTCGAGGAAGCGGTTTCGGGTATCGTCTGGAAGAAGTCGCCCGCG
>JBCCZW010000678.1:0-2494 GCA_039186805.1 Verrucomicrobiota bacterium | reverse complement strand
GGTCACGATACGTTGGACTTCCCACGCACTGCGGGTCGTCTTTTGATTCCACTGGTTGAAGAGGCGTCCAGTACCTTCCAGGAGGTGGAATTCCGCTTTGAGGCTCCAGAAGCTATTCACGTCGTAGCGAATGGAGAATTGCTTGTCCTTGACGTATGCAGTATGAGGTATGGGGCGGTCGGAACCATCGCGATCTCTCGCGTTCGAATGGTAGGCCACGTAAAGTATGCCTGCTTCGAACCTCTCGAGGAAGCGGCGCGATCCTCCTAAGTACCATCCATCGGCAAGAGTTGTGACTTTCGAAGCGGTTAGCGGTCCGGCTCCAATTTGCTGGGAGTTATCGATGTCGTTGTACGTATTCTGATACTCGGCGATAAACGTCCAGTTGCCTAGGAAGTACTCGGTAGAAAACGTCCAGGACTTAAAGGCAATGTCTCGTTCGACATCGAGAGGGGCTCCGCCCACAACAGGAACCTGGGCGGGGAAGGTGGCCGAGTATGCGGCTTCGATTTTCGGGAAGTTATGATAGGCAGCCCCTGCTCGCAGACCGTCAATGGGTGTGCTCCACCAAATTTGTCCCCCTTGTACGATGTCTGCCTCGTTTTTGCTGATTGAGATGTTTTCTAGACTGCGAGAAAGGGCGGTGTAAATGAAGCCGCCGACTCCGCCATCTACGGTAAGGCCAGGTTAGCCGTAGTAGAGGCTGTAGTGAAGAGAGCCAATGGAGCCGTATAGACTGACGCCGTCGAGCGATGCCGAGAAGTCGCGGTAGCGTGGGTCATAGATCTCGATGGGGAGTAGGACGCTGGGGCGAGCGATGTCGATATCTTGGATGTCATTGAAGAGACCCATTTGTTTTTTAACGCGCCCGACTCGTACTCCTAGAGCCTGATTGAAGCTTTAGTCAGCAAAGAAATAGTCGAGCTGGAGATCGTAGTTGCCGTAGTTGCCGAGTTCAAAGGCGAAGGCCTGTCCGGTGACAACGGTGCGGTCGAAGGGTGACCAAGTGGCTTTGATGCCTGCTTCGACGAAGTCAAAGTCGCCTTCTTCCGTATTGGCAAGGTAATTGTAATGACTTGATTTGAGGTAGCCGTGGCTTAGGAAGCCGCTGAAGGATACAGGAAAATCCTGCGCAGTGGTAGCATCGAGAGATGCGAGCATCAGTATCCCGGCTGCTGCGTGGATGATTTTTTTCGTTTTCATATTAGTCGTTTGCGTAAAGAGAGTCTGCCGGAGTGGGTATAGACTATGGCGACTTGCTTTTCTTAGCGACCGGTTCCTAATCATTCCTTAATACTAGTGGTTTACATCAGGGTTGATTTACTATTCCGAAACACAAACCCTTGGGGTAGAAGTTGGGGAGCCGATGGGGGACTGATTTGGGCAATGCGGGGCTATATCCCCTAGCTTCTCGAGCGCTGATCAGGCTTGCTACGAGCGCAATGAAGACTGTCTTGACCATAGCCAAGACTCGAGCTTGATCGGATATCGTATCCAGTTTATTCGTGCCCGAGAGGCTTTTGCTCCGGCTTGGAAATACGGAGAACGGGATCGGGTTTATTGATGCCGGAGTAGGACATCGTCGCTAGCGGAAGAATGCGGACTGATTTGAGGCTGGCTCCGTTAGGGGAGAGAATCGCTATGGCTCCTGGAGTTTCAAAGACGTAGGCGATCGCTTCTGTCGGGGTTTGAAATTGTCTCGGCAGACTTCCGTGCCCGCTGAACACGGCTCGTTTCCAATGCTGTTTGTAGCGGTTTATGTTGAATCCGGTGTGTTCTTCGATGGCCGCTTCGGCGCCGAGGTCTCCTTCAACGTAAGCGATTTGGATCTTTTCTCCGTTTTCCCAATAGCGTTCTTTGCCGACAAGGACTTGCCCGAGATCAACGGAACTCAGCATTGCTGAATTGGATGGATTTACGATGATGCGCGGCTGCGTCGCTTCGGCGAAGAAGGCGAAGACTGGTAAAATGAGAAGGACTGTCAGACGGTGGCGTCGCATTGAATTCGGCTAAACTTAGGGTGGGCTGTCGAGGAGCGTTCTACAACATGATAGGGGTCTTGGCGGTCGATATTCGCCAGAATCTTCGGTTTAGAATTGGGTTTTAGTTGGGTTGATTGAAAAGCTTGCTGATTCCTCGAATGTCATGAGATTCTGTGTGAGTATCAGATTCTTAGATACATCTTTTTGAGAGAATATTTGGAGATATTTGGTGTAGTTGGAGCAAGGTTGGGCGAGTCAGCTGCCGTCTCTTTGCTTGGCATCGATAAATAATTGAACTTCGGCTGCGGCGCTTGCCGAATGATGCGAGGGTCCTTGCTTGAAACCGCATATCGCTGGCGGTGGTCGTCGCGCAGAGTGTGGCGACGGCTAGCACGAGGGATGCGAGTGGCTTAAGCGTATTCATGGGAATGGGATCTTGTATTCGGTTGTCTTGGTAGGATTAGGATGCCGCGAATCGACTATCGGTCCGATACGGGGTCGTTTCAGCCCTT
>JBCCZW010000677.1:0-2496 GCA_039186805.1 Verrucomicrobiota bacterium | reverse complement strand
GCTTCTCGAGGCGGATGCTTGATCGGATCGTCGATCACCGTTTCGCCATTGATAAGCAAACGGGCTCCATCATCCGAAGAGAGATAGAACGTATACTCACCGCTCTCCGGGATATCGATGTATCCATAATACACCATACCTAGATAGCGTTCTCTTCGAGCCACCGATTCCAAATCGATGCGCGGCTCCACGGTCGTCGAGACGGGCCTCATCGTATGATAATCTGGAAGTATACTCTTTCTCGTCCCAGTCCCCTCGTATTCGAAATAGTCGCACAGCAAGCCCTGCCCTGCCCCGACCTCTTCAAAACGACATTCGCTCACTCGCGTCGCCAGACCGCTCTTCGTGAACAGGCGAGCCTTCACTAGCGTAGACTCCTTCAGAAGAAACGGTTTCCTGTACAGTCTGGATTTCTCAGTCGGAACGCTGCCATCCAAGGTATAGCGCACCTGAGAGCTCGGGCTAGGCTGCGACAACTCTACGCGTAACGAATCTACGAATACACGGGACTCTGAACCCAAGAGATTCATATCCGCAGACTCCAGAAGAATTTCATTCCTTCCCGCCAAGCTAATCGGTTCCTCCCCAGACGGCAACAAAGCGTACTCCGCTTCGAACTCCAACGTTCCTTTCGAATCCGCAGGGAAAGGCTCAAACGTCCTCAACTCGATCTCAACAATACGACGCTCCCCGGCGCTCAGCTCCTCTTCGACCCTCGCCGGTAAAGGACTGACCCAGTGACTGTGAAGAAAGGCCCCGTCGATCTTCATCCTCTCAGCGGAGTCGTTTCGGAACTCCAGAAACAGCGTCCCTCGCTCGATCTTTCTCCCTTCATTCAAAACCACTCGGGCCTGCGTGGATGCGTTCTCAGTCAAGCTGATCGCCAACTTGAGTCGCTCCATATCGCTCACGTCATGAGGCAAAATCCCATCGAGCTCCAAGTTCGCCATCACCGGCCCCTCATCAGTCATCGTCACCCAGGTAATGTGATCGAACTCGCCAAACTGAGTCCCCCTCAAAGGACTTCCTCCGCCAGTCGTCGCCAAAACATAATAATTCGCGTCCTCCCGCTCCATGTGCAAGTAGCGGTGCTGATGCCCCGCGAAAACAGTATGCTTTCGTCCCTTCAGCATCTCTTCCACTTTATCGAAGTTGCTCTCATGCGCATAAAGCCAAAGCGGATGATGTAGAAAAACCATCGTCCAACGAACATCCTCATGCTCCGCCAAAACCTTCCGGAAATAACCAATCTGCTCAGCGCTGATACTCTGCTCCTTCCCGTCGTTGGAAAAGAGCGCCAGAAAAAGAACATTCTTGTATACAAAATAGTAATACGTCGCTCCAAAGCGATCCTTCCAATGCTTCAGCATCAATTCGTAGGGCACCCGCCCCTTACGAAGTTCCTCAGGCTTCGCCTGAATGTCGTGATTTCCTGCCAAAAAGAAGAAAGGCATCTCCAACGGCTCGACAAAGCCCATAAACTCTTCCCACTCCTCGAAATTCCCTTGCTCCGTCACCTGATTTCCTTGGATCAAATCCCCAACGCTCATCACGAACTCAGGGCGCATCCAATTGATCTTAGGAACCGCGCTTTCAAACACTCCTTTTCGCGGCGACCCCGTTCGATCCGTTACGATCGCAAACCGAAAATCATTTGGGTCATCCAAGAAATTCAAATGAGTCCAAGGCGTCTTTTCCGAAGTAACGCCACTATGAAAGTGATCGTGCCCCTCGTGCCCCCGCGCCGTCGCCAAACAGAGAATGCAAATCAATACGCCCAAGCATTTCGCAATACGCTTCGCCATAGCCCGAACCCTACCGGCGAGCGCTGCACCGCCAAGGTCAGTCGCGCCGGAACTGTTGCAAGACGCCGCCAACTGCTCAGGCGTCACTCAATCTTAACAAGCCAAGCCCAACCTACCCTGCTAAACGCCGCAGCAGACACCCCAGGCAAAATAATCCCATTCAACCTACCAGCCCTGTTCGACGCGTGTCTTCCAAAAAAGAAAAAGCCCGCCTGAGCTAAGCTCAGCGCGGGCTTACTGGATAGCGAGAGTACCCCTACTCTCATAAGCTATCGCTTTATCTTCTTTTATTACCCCAATAAAATTCGAAGAAGAACAGCGTCCTTTAGAAGGTGCGCGTCTTCACTTCGAGAGCGGCCATTGCGGCAAGCCCTCCGGCGACCAGTACTCCGGCTGCCATGATTCCCGTTGCTGGGATTACGACCGCTGCAATTCCGATTAAGGCTGCAGCTGCGATTGTGGCTTCGACTAGTTTCGTTGTGTTTGCTGTGTTCATTTTCTTCTTTGTTGGTTTCTGGCCATACTATACGACATCTAAGCTATAATTGGAAATACTTGCTTCCTCTATAAACCATAGGACTTTCCTATAATAATACCTTAAAGCCCTAAATCTCGGGGCTCAGAAGCAATCTTCTCCCATTGAATACCCCTTCTTTTTCGTAGATCACCCCGTTGAAGATCAAATCAACTG
>JBCCZW010000676.1:0-2503 GCA_039186805.1 Verrucomicrobiota bacterium | reverse complement strand
GCCCAGATGTAGTTGATGGCTCTGAGCGGGACTTCGTATTTGGTGAAGGTGGTGATGAATGCGTACTTGATGCGGTCCGCAAAGGGCAGCTTGGATTTATCGTATTCGAAAGTCAGGTACACGCGCGCTGCGTAGTCGTCACCCGATTTTCTTTTTAGATCTCCTTTTTCAACTGCGTTTTCGACCTTCCAGGTCCACTCGATAATCGGGTATTCCGTGGGGTCGATTTCGGTTACGTACACAAGGCCTGAGGCGCTTTGCTTGCTTGTCGCTTTGATGGAGATTCGATCTTCCAAGGACGTTTTCTCGTAGATTGTGGGAGATCTTTTTGGCAGTTTCAACTCTCTCCATCGCCCGGAACTGGTGTCAGTGTCTTCTGAGATTTTCGCGGGATCGAAGTCAGTGACGGGGATGAGGATCTCATCTGCATAACTGCTGCAATATAGAATCCAAACTACAGCGATTAAGGTGTCTGACTTCATTCTTTATTGAACTGACCGTGATTTAAGGTGCGAGACCTGGGAAAGGTAATTTATTCCAATAAATCTGGGAGGGGTGCTTGGTTTAGCCCTTGATTAGATTTATCGCGAGGCCGATCGCGCCGGAGAGAGGGCGGTTGTTGCCGATTCTAATTTCGCCTTTGGGTAGCGCTTCTTGGATGATTGCGACGAGAATTTCCGAGTAGGCTGGATGGCGCGTCATACCGCCCACTAGTCTCACGGGAAAACTAGAATTGAAATCAGCTCGAAGCGCAGCCTCTGCCGCGAGGGCGCCGAGTTGCTTTACTTCATCTGTGGCGATGCTTTGAGCGATTGGGTCCTCTAGCATGGCGAGAACTTCTGATGCTCTCGATGCGATATTCGCTTTGCTCGAATCAGATTTTCGAGTTTCGGCGATCAGACCTTTCGCGATTGCCTTACTGGCGATGGCGTATCCGCTTGCAGGATCGTCGAATGAATTGCTGCGGCCTGATACCCTGATTTCTTTGGCGTCGGGGCTTCTCGCATAGCAGGATGAACCGGTACCGACTATTATACATAGACCGGGAGTCTTTCGTAGTTCGGAATAATAGGCAATTTCTAGATCGTGGGTGAGGTAGAGGTTTGCGGAATGGAAAAGTGGATACGAATTAAGTTGGGAACGCAGCTGGTCGGTTTCTTTGGTCGTGCGGAGACCGGCGATTCCAGCAGCGATGGTAGTTATCGATGATGAAGAGAGATTGGTTTGGTCGAGTAGGTCCTGGCAGGAGTTGTAGATGGCTGCCGCCGCTTTCGTATAGCCGACATTGTGCGGATTGGAGGGAGGGGCTTGAGACTCGGCGATGATTTCGCCTTTGGAGTTGGCTAGGGCGGCTTTGGTGGAGGTGCCGCCTCCGTCGATGCCGATGTAGTGGGACATTTAAGACTATTTAGACGACGATGCTTGTTGAGGGAAGAAGGAAGAGGGGATGCGGGATCAGTCGGCGCTCTTCTCGAGGGCTGTGACGGAAGATTAGACTTCCGCGGTTTCTGGGGCGTCGATCCATTTGCCGTGCTCCCGTATGAGGTCGATGAGGCGTTCGTCGGCTTCGGCTTGGGGGATGTTGTATTTCACGCATTCCTTGCCGACGTAGAGATTGATTTTGCCGGGAGCTCCACCGACGTAGCCGAAATCGGCGTCGGCCATTTCTCCGGGACCGTTTACGATGCAGCCCATAATGGCGATTTTAACGCCTTTGAGGTGTCCGGTCTTTTCTCGGATACGCTTGGTGGTGGTTTGCAGGTCGAAGAGGGTGCGGCCGCAGCTGGGGCAGGCGACGAATTCGGTTTTAGAAATACGAGAGCCTGCTCCCTGCAGGACGTTGTAGGAAAGAATGGTTGCCCGAGCGGGATCCGGCTCGGTCTCGATGCTGATGAGATCGCCGATGCCGTCGGCGAGGAGAGAGCCGCTGAGAATGCTGGATTCGATGACTTTACTGAGGAAGTGCTCGCCGTGTTCGATGGCGGTATCGGCGGTGTTGCGGATCCAGATGGGGGCGGTGATGCCGAGGGTTTTGAGGCGGTTGGCGAAGCGGCGGTATTGGCCGACGGGATGGTCGGTGGGAGCGAGGTCGGAGGTCTGAGGTCTGAGGTCGGAAAGGGTGAGGATGGCTTTGCTGTCTTTTAGGGGGAGGAGGTCGTTGTCTTGGATTTCTGGAGACAGAGAGAGGATCGGTTGGGGAGTGTTTGCTAGGAAATGGGGGATTTCTTGGGAGTTTTCGGGAGTGAAGTGACGGAGTATTTGAGCGCGAGCGGGGAGGTCATCGAGCTTATACTCGATGCTACTCTTTAGGTCCAGGATGGGGAATTGGATGTGGCCTTCTAAAGCTTCCGCGATTTGAGCGAGGTTTTGGAGGTCGGATGCGGCTCTGACTTCGATAAGGAGTCCTTCGATTTGGATGTCGCGGAGTTTAGGGGTAGCGTCAGTGATGGAAGAGATGATGGCCTCGGGTTGGCTGAGATCGTAGGGGCTTTTTGTGATGACG
>JBCCZW010000675.1:0-2508 GCA_039186805.1 Verrucomicrobiota bacterium | reverse complement strand
GCGGCGGTGGCTCATCTGGTGGCGGCGGCGGCGGCGGCTGGTCGTTAGCAGTTATGACTTCTCGGGCGTCGCCTGCGCCCCAGTTCGCCATCGTTTGCAGGGCTGCGAGCATCAGAAAGAGCGCGCAGGTGATGAATACGCTTATAAAGCCGTTCGCGAAAAGATTACCGTTTTGATTGGAGCGTCTATAACTCATGTTTGGTGGTCTCCTTTAGGGGTTAGCTACGTTGGAATGCTTGAAGCGAAACGCTCTCTAGGCGCACTAGGAAGGTTTCGAAATCGATGATCTTTTGCTTGAGGTAATAGACCATTACGTAACCGGGAATTGCGAGGGTGAGGCCCATTTGCGTTGTGATGAGGGCTTCTTTGATGCCTTCCGCCACGATGCTTGTGGTGGATTCGTTGCCGCCGAGGGAGATCCCGTAGAAGGTATGCAGCATACCAAGAACGGTCCCGAGGAGACCCATGAGCGGAGCTGTGTTTATGAAAATTTGAAGGAGCGTAACGCCTTGTTGGAGTCGTGGCACTTCTGCGGTGCGAATTTCAGAGAAGCGGTTGTGGATGTCTGCAGTGCTGCAGTCGCCTTCCTGCGAGTAGCGGATCATTTGGCCAATATTCCCAGTAGCCTTAGACGGATCTTTTACCCAACGCTCGCATTCCGCGATAGATGTCTTCTTGTGGCTGTGGCGAAAGAAGTAGAGAGAAAGCCGACCGCAGATGTAGAAAGCCATGAAGCCCAGGATGAAGAGAGGAATCATTATCCATCCGCCAGAGAGGATGATTTGCTCCGCTAGTTCGAAGAACGGTTGCTGTTTCATTGAGGTACTTTGCTTTGAAAATTGGTCTTGAGGCGCGTTGATCGCTTTCAGCTTCGCTAGGGGGATCTTTGCGGTCGCTGTGAATTTTGAAATAGGGTTTGGAGTAGCGAGTCAAGCGATTCTCTGGATAAAGAGAGACCCAGCGAGGGGCTTGGTTTTGCCGGATTGAGATGGCATTTCATTTGGAATTTGGAAATTAGCTGAACTATCGAATTTCACATGACGCATTTTTAGAAGCGCAGGCAAACTCGGCGTTTACAAGTTTTTAGACTACAACTGTAGTAGATTTGTTCAAATTCGGCCTTACTCTTCGCAGGGAGGGTTCTGCTTGGGGCGAAACTTTGAAGACTTTTGAAGCGTAACCCCAGGCGGAGAGCCTTCTTATTCGCGTTCGATGCTCTGAAGCTTATCGACAATCGGAGGGCCGAATTCGGGCATGGGGACCACGCGGCCAGAGATGATTTGAGGAATGGAGTATTCGTCGCCGTAGGTGAGAGCGTTCGCTTTCTTCGCGGGGATCAGGAATCCCGCTTCTAAGGCAGCGCCGGCGTATAGACCAGTGGTGTTGGTGTAAATCAGGATTGGGGTATCGTTTCCGATCTTGGCTTCAATATTGCGGCCCACTGGTCCCGCGGTGGCTCCGGCATCGACGCCTAATCGGAATTTTGGGTTGTAGAGTAGATTGAGCACATTGTCGTTCATGAGGAGGACCACGACGTTGAGCTTCTGCACCCCGACTTGGAGACCCCAGCTGCCCTCTCCGGTTTTGATCCATGCGGGCGGTCCCCATTTGCCGTCTTTGCCTCGCGTCATGGCTAAGCCGTAGCCGCCTTTACCGCCGAAAACGAGTCCTGCTTCGTATTGCTTCATTATGATAACTCCCTTGGCTTGCTTGAGAACGGATGCGGGGATGCGGGAGTTTGCCTCGGTCTGTATATCGTTGAGGGTTTCGAAGAGTTTGAGCGAGCGGCGGTCGAGAGTTTTCTCGTTTATGGCGTAGACGGAGCTGGCGAGGACCAGGAATCCGAAGATCATTGCGGCGACGAAGTGTGGGGATTGAGGTGAGCGATGCATAATCAAAATGGATTTTCGATTGAATCTGGGGGGAGGTTCTATGCTAATCGCTTGAAGGGCAAGGCTGAATGCAGAGCGTCAAGGCGGATCGCATTTGGAGTTTGATACTGAGAAATTCCCATTTGTATTGGAAGTGTGGATATGCGGATTCGAGCGAGATCGCATTTTCTACTTTGGCTAAGGGCGTAAAGGATTGCGTTTTCGGAGAGACTGGCCGTGTTACCGGTGAGAGAGCGTTCGGGTTTTTAAAAATTGGCTTTCTGGACCATGGCATTGGTTTTCGTCCGGGTTTTTTCGATCGGATTTGGGAAATCCGAATTTCTGGACCAGAACCTATCCCGCAATCTCTAAAATTGCTGTTGCGTCTGAGGTTGGTTTGGGCACGTCTGAGATAGAAATCGCCAGCAAAGCGTATCGAGGTTAGTAACTGGTCGCTGATCAAACGCCTGATCGCATTCGGTTGGCATTACTAGGGTCATTTTCCATGTGCCAGGTCTGAAACCACCGCCTTTAGGCGGTAAGCTTTCAGCGCTTGGCTTGTTTGGCTGATATAGTAGTAGTCTTTGATGGAATACCGCAAGGGTAGTCACAGCGTCTATGATTTGAAGTACCATAT
>JBCCZW010000674.1:0-2509 GCA_039186805.1 Verrucomicrobiota bacterium | reverse complement strand
CGCTCAGGGTCCTTCCAGTTTTTGAGTCTTTCACCCAAGCCGCGTTGGCTAAGCTTTCAGGGAGTTTGTCGATAACGAAATTGTGATCGTATCCACCCGCCAACTTCAACTGCACGTCATCCGAATCAATCTCCTCTCCGATCGCCTTCGCTTCGCTGAAGTCAAAGGGCGTACCTGTTGTGGGTCGCACTTCCCCGGTCGGGATAAGATTGTCGTTCACAGGAGTAATAAATTTCGACGCAATCTTTATTTCATGGTCCAAATGATCGCCGCTATCGTGACCGCCCAGATTAAAATAACTGTGCTGCGTGAGGTTAACGATCGTCGGTCTATCCGTAGTCGCTTCGTATTCAATCACCCATTCATTATCGTCCGTCAGTTTATAGATAACCGTCGTATCCAGATTTCCAGGAAAACCTTCTTCGCCGTCTGGACTCAGGTATCCCAACTTCAAGCCAACGAAGCCCTCCCCCGAAATTTCCTCTACAGTCCACTCGACTTTGTCGAAGCCGACCTTGCCGCCATGAAGGGCATTCTCGCCGTCGTTCTGATAGAGTTGGCAGTCAACATCTCCCACGGAAAAGCGACCCTTGTCTAGTCGGTTGCCCACCCTTCCGATAATCGCTCCGAAGTACGGAGACTTCTCGTCGTATTCCTCGATCGTATCGAACCCCAAAGCGATGTCGGCAAAATTGCCATCCCGATCCGGCGTGTGAATTTCCATCACGATTCCGCCGCGACTCGAAACGACCATTTTCAATCCATTGGCATTCTCAAGGCTGTGTAGACTCATAACCAAGCAACAGAGAAGCGTTTCGCCTGACAACACAAGTCATCAGTTATCGCGAAAACGAAAACGCGTCGCCTTGATCAAGGCGACGCGTTTCATCAACAACAACGATAAGAAAGAGTCTCATCTCCCAGAGTTCGTGGAACCGATCCTCTGGATCAGAGAGCTGCGAACTCCCTAGAAACCCAGCATGCGAGCCATCCTCGCGCGTCGAGCGATCTCATCCAACGTGACCTTCGGTTTGATGATCAGGCGTTCGCGAGTCCCGCTATTCGCTTCACTCGCCTCAATCTTCGTTCGATTGAGGGGACTCGGCCATTTCTGACTGCGGCTGGTTTCTGGAGCGTTCGTTTCGGTCTTGATTGGATTCATATTCAGCAAGCTCGGTTGACATTTAATTTACAGCAAAGCGGCCCAAAAGGAAATAGGGGCTCCTCCCTTTTCACCTGCAAAGTTCGCTACGGTTTAGCCTTAAGCGCCGGACTCTATTTTCCCTATGACTCCTACTGCATCAACCAAGGTCCAAGGGAAGCCTACCGCAGTCTTCGGTCCCTGAAAGAACCCGCCTTACGAGCCTTAGATCTCTGTTTCTTGAATACCGGAAGAAACTTCTCCTCGATGAACGCGAAAGCCGCTTCCAAGCCTTCATTCTCATAGACAACACCTATTTCGGCTTCCATCGCAGTCGGCTCTCCGAGGCAAGCTAGGAACTTGTTGGAAGTCATGGAAACGAAGACCTCGGCTCTCTCTTCCGATTGGATATCCGTCTGTTCCAGGATCCATTCCCGAGAATACAAAGCCAGCACAGCATCCCCAACCCAAGCTTTAGTTCTCTTCTCCGACTCATTCATCGAGTGGAAAGCGAATATGCATTAGGATGAATCTGTCACCCCAAAACATGCAATCAATCGAGAGTTGGATAATCCCTCATTCGAGCGCTTCGAAGATGTATCCTATCATTCCCTACAAGCTTCAAAGATCCAAATCGATCAGTCAGAAGTATGGATAGCTCAAAATCGTCACGCCCCCAGATTCGTTTACGAACTATTGACGAACCGTAATCGTTTGTGCGGAAAATTGAGCAGTCTCATCAACTAAGTCGCGATCGATCAAAGGGATAGGACTAAATTATAGCGCAAAGAGGTCGATTATACTTTATCTGGTCCTGCATGTGCTTTGCGACCAACCAGCTCATACCGAAAGCTCATGAAGAAAGCAACTTGCCTCGAAAAGCTCCAAAAAACGAAAGTCGATCCCGCCTCGCTCAAGAAATTCTTGGCTGGCAGCAAGACGATGTACAGCAAAGCTTTTTGGGTAAACTCCCCCAAAAAGAAGCCGGAAACCGGCGAAAACTAAGCTCAGCAAAAGAGTTTAGTTGATCCAAGAGGCGTTCTCTCAGCGGCGCGCCAAGCGGCAAAGTCGCCTCAAATAAAGAGCGGCTTCACAAAAAGTGCCGTTCAGTTAAAAATCTACTTGAAACCAGGGGGTAGTTCATGAGTCTCTCCCACCTCGCTTCAGGGATTCGCTTCCTGAACTCACCGACGGTGTGGTAGCCAAGTGGTAAGGCCGAGCTCTGCAAAAGCTCTATCGCGGGTTCGATTCCCGCCCACACCTCCAAAATTTTCTAAAACGAAAATTTTGTCACGGCGAAGTTCGCCGTAGCGCAAACGAAGACGGACTTTACTGTTCCAAAAAAGAGGACCTATTTCCAGCCTAGCG
>JBCCZW010000673.1:0-2520 GCA_039186805.1 Verrucomicrobiota bacterium | reverse complement strand
GGCGACGAACTTATCGAGTACGCAGATGACGGCTCAGTCTGGGGATGCCTACCGTTTGGGTCTGACTGCAGCCAATCCGCAGATGATGGGCGGGATAATGATGGTGGTCGCAGCGATCTATTTTGTGCCGATGTATTTGCGGAAAGGGTTTTATACGATTCCCCAGTTTTTGGAGACGCGTTACAATCGGTTCTGCAAGCTCTTCTACAGTGTAGTCATCGTGTTCGATGGCTTTCTGAAAGCGCCGGTCGGCGTGTATGCGGGGAGCCTGGCGATTGTGAAGGTCTTCAATTTGGATGAGAGCCATTTGCTGACGGTCGCGATCATCATGGGGACTTCGGTGGGGATCTACTCGATCGTGGGTGGTCTCATGTCAGTTGTAGTTACAGATGTGATACAAGTGTCGATTTTGATGTTGGGCGGCGTTCTGGTTTTGGTGTTTGGGTTGGCGGAAATCCCAGATTTGGGCGTGTTCTGGGCTGAGATGAAAGAGACTCATTTGGAGATGATCCAACCTGCCGATTCCAAGGGATTTCCGTGGACGGGAGTAGCCAGTGGCTTGGCTTTGATTTCTTTGGTTTGGGCGTCGAGCAACGCAGGTATGTTGCAGCGGGTTTTAGGCGCGAAGGATGTGAGAGAGGCCCAGGTGGGAATGATCTTTGCAGGATTCCTCAAAATCTCGGCGGTGTTTCTGATCGTTTTTCCGGGGGTGATAGCGGCTTACCTCTACCCAGGTGAAAATCCAGAGGGAGTTTACGCGGTGATGGTACGCGAGATGTTGCCGCCGGTCTTGGCGGTGATTGTCTTGGCGGCGCTGCTGGCGGCTTTGATGTCGAGTCAGGATTCCGGGGTTTGTAATGTGGCGAGTATCGTGGCCCTGGACCTTTGGCCTTTGATCAACAAGAACACGAGCGAGAAGAGGGCTTTGCTGATTGGGCGGATCACAGCGACGAGCATGCTAGCATTTGGGATTTTCGCATCGCCGATGATGGGAGAAGTGGAATCGGTTTATCGCTATGTGATGAAGATCGGCTCGTTTGTGATTTTCCCGATTGGGATCTGCTTTTTGGGAGGGCGTTTCTTCAAAAGGGCGAATCAGTACGGAGCGATGGCGGTGCTTATATCGGGTGTGCCATGGGGGATGACCAATATGCTTCTGACCAGCTATGAACCGTTGATGGGCTACGCTCCCGAATGGATGATTGAGACGAATTTCTTCCTACTGAGCTTCTACTACGCGATGGGCTACCTGGTGCTGCTACTCGTGGTGAGCTTGCTTACTAAGGCGCCGAAGCCTGAGCAGGTGGAGTTTATGTCCACCATGAACAAGGAGTTGGACGAGGAGGGCGAAGTGGTGAAAGGCGTGTGGTATCGGAAGCGTGAGTTTTGGTATGGCTTGTTTTTCGCGACTTGGATCGGGGTTTATTGGGTGTTTTAGGGGCTCACCGCCATTTAGTGGGAATCTTCCATCTTCTATCCTCATCTTCATCCTCTATCCCTATGCCTGTTACAGATGGAAGATGGAAGATGAAGATGAGGATAGAAGATGGAAGATTGATGCAAAGGGCTATTCCACTCGATATGGTTTAAGACTCGGGTGGGTGGTTTTCATCGGACTCACGCCCGATGCTACATTTTGAGGGAATTTGGATTTTCGCTTGACGGGGTAGGGGTCGTTGGTCTTTTACGAAGCTCAAGCTTTGGTTTGAAAGGCCGATGCTTATTGAAAATTTCGTAATGAACGCATCAACCAATAGGAACGCATTCTCCCTCGTCAGCCTCGTGCTCAACGTGGTGGTCGTCCCGATCGCGTCGTTACGAGGTTAACAGAAAACGAAAGTCTTTCTCGAAAAAACCCCGCCGGCGCGAACCGGCGGGGTTTTTCGTTTAGATCTCATCGGTTCAAGTCGGCGCCAAGACACACACCCTTCACCTAGAAATGAACCAATGGCGGAAATCGAAATGCAGCAGAGCAAGGCGACTCGCTCCCAGTGCGGGCCGGCTCCCGTGTGGGAGCAAGCAACGCCGCTCTGCTGCATTTCGAATCCGTCGATCTAATCGATGCGACTCAGCTCAAAGTTCGCTGCGTTCACGAAGTCCATCCGACCTTCAGGTCGCAAGGACTTCGTCGCCTTGCGCTGCTTTGAGCTGAGTCTGCACCATTGGCTCATTTCTAAGTGTAGGGTGTGTGAAACCACTCAAAAAAAAATACGACACACATGAAACACACAGGCGCTGAAATCTTAATCAAACTGCTCGAGCGACAAGGCATTCGCCAAATCGCGGGCATACCCGGCGGAGCGAATTTGCCGATGTATGACGCACTGTCTCGCTCGGACTCGATCCGCCACATTCTGGCGCGGCATGAGCAAGGGGCTGGCTTTATCGCTCAGGGTCAGGCTCGCGTGACGGGACAATCGGCGGTTTTCTTTGCGACTTCTGGACCAGGGGCGACGAATGCCATCACTGCGGTCGCGGATGCGAAGTTGGATTCTATTCCGGTGATCTGCATCACGGGTC
>JBCCZW010000672.1:0-2532 GCA_039186805.1 Verrucomicrobiota bacterium | reverse complement strand
GCTCATTCCCCAACCAAATCCCGCGCGGATGTTCTGGATAAAAGAAATTCGTGGCCCCCGACAAGCAGCCGTAGAACTTCTCGAAGCCGCGCTGCAAAGGCCAGCGACTCTTATCATTGTAGCCCAAGTGCCATTTGCCTGAGATCAAGGTAGCGTATCCATTTTTACCCAACACCTCCGCCAGGGTAACGCAGTCGCGGTTCAAGAAGCCGCGGTAATTCGGGAACGCTGGTCCATGATCCATCTTGCTCGTTTCCGGCGGATTCGTCATCCAGCCAATACCCGTCTGGTGCGGATGCAAGCCCGTCATCAGAGACGCCCGAGTCGGGCAGCAGCGAGCGCTATTGTAGAAACGGGAGAACTTCATGCCCCCATCCGCCAAGGCGTCCAAACGCGGCGTTTCAATTTCCCCACCATAAGCGCCGATATCGGAGAAGCCCATATCGTCCGCCAAGATAATAATAATGTTGGGCCTATCGCTCGCCGATTGCGCAACGCCCGCGCTCGCCAACAATCCTAAAAATAATAGAACTCGATTCATAATCCAAATATTAGTTTTTCGCAGCGTTTTGCTTCTCGATATTCGCTTTGCGCTCGGCTCCGTTTTTCATTCGGTCATACGCAGCCAGTTCAGTCTCTTGACCTAGATCGCCTTGGTCCTTCATCCAAGAAGCCAGCTCCTTCTTCAGTTTCTTAACAATTTCTTCGTGCTCAGAATTCCCATACAAATTGTTCATTTCCAAGGGATCTTTCGCTGTATCGTAAAACTCGAACTCCGGCCGGTTCTCATACCTTTCAACCAAGTGCTTGGCCTTAGTATCTCCCGCAGCCGCAGCCGCGACCCATTCTTTGTACAAAGGCATGTTCGTAGCCGCATTCTGGAATCGCGCATTCGGATCCAAGTTGTGAATCAGCTTATACCGCTCCCCACGTACCGAACGAATTCCATAATGCGGCGAGCCATGATTGATCCCCCGAGTCGTCTGCAGCCCATATACATACTTCTTATGTGAGCTCTTCTTTCCCTCGAGCACCGGGAGCATGCTCCGACCATCCAAGCCTGCCGCCTTCTTGCCTCCCGCTGCATCCAAAAAAGTTGGCGTAACGTCCACATACTCCACAAAGGCCTCCGAAACGCTACCCGCCTCGATCTTCCCCGGCCAACGAGCAATCATCGCCGCCTGCAGTCCATTGTCGTAGCAAGTCCACTTCGCAAAGGGAAAGGCATTCCCCTGCTCGGACACCACGATCACCAAAGTATTATCCGCGATCCCATGCTTATCCAACAAACCAAGAATCTCGCCCACCTGCCAATCGAAGTAAGTCACCTCAGCCAAGTAATTCGAGAAATCGCTTCGCGTGCGCGGCGTATCCAAAATATAAGGAGGCAGCTTCACCTCCTCAGGGGGATAGCGCGAAGCATCTCCAAGATTCCAAGGCGTATGCGGCTCATTCGAACAAGCGAACAAACAGAATGGGTTCCCATCAGCAATCGACTCCGTCATCAACTGATCAATCACCTCCATGTCCGGATTACTGCCCTTCCCTTTTGCTTTGCTGTACTCGAAAGGAAAATTCTCCTTCGGCGAAATATGCGTTTTGCCCGACAGCGCCACCCGGTACCCCAAGGGCTCCAAGTAATGAACCACACTCTTCACCTCGTCCCTCACAAAAGTGTGATTGGGATAGGCCCCGCTCTTCACCGGATACAGGCCCGTATAAATCGTATGCCGCGTCGGCGAACACATCGCCGCCGTCTGGAAACAATGCATCATCTGCATCCCCTCCTTCGCTAAAGCATCGATGTGCGGCGTATACGCCTGTCCCCCATAACACCCGATATCGCGAAAGGTACAATCATCCGCAATGATGAATACCAGGTTGGGTTTTTCTGGCTTGGCTTCAGCAAACGAAGCCATGCAAAGAGCAAGCAAAGCGAAACCAGTATACTTAATTCGGTTCATATATTTTTGAATTTGATAACTTGTAGACGCGATCGCTCATCGCGTAACGCGGTCAACGACCGCGTCTACACTTCAACTCTTCCCCTTCTTCTTAACAACCTGCCAAACCGCTTCAGGCTCCTTCGCCATAATCTTCTTCAAGCGCTTCAGCGCCTCAGGCTGCTCCTTCGCCAAGTTCTTAGTCTCCAAAGGATCTCTCTCGTAGTCGTAGAGTTCATACACCGTTGTCTCGGGAGACTTATTCTGATCGCTCCACTCCACGATCCGATAGCGCTCCGTCCTAAACGCCCGACCCATCTTCCCTCCCTTGGGAAACGCATGGTACGCATAGTCCCGCACACGCATTTTGGGGTTCTTCAAAACCGGTGATAAATCCACGCCATCAATAGGCTGCGAAACCCGCGGAGCGGGAAGACCCGCCAGCGAAGCAAGCGTCGGATAGATATCGACTGTCTCCGCCAACTGCCCGGTCGCCTCTCCTTGGGCTGTCTTCCCCGGAGCTGCAATCATGATCGGTATGCGTACTGCCTGCTCGTAGTTCGTATGCTTCGTCCAAAACCCATGATCG
>JBCCZW010000671.1:0-2537 GCA_039186805.1 Verrucomicrobiota bacterium | reverse complement strand
CGATGGCGGTGGGTTATGGACTGGCGGGATGCTTGGTCGATTTTGGAAGAGATATTCACGCCGTGGGAACGCCTCCGAGCAGACCAGCGTGGCATGTTGGTCTGGAGAACCCGGAGCGACCTGGATCGAGTTGGGGCAGCGTCGGAGCGGAGAATGTCGGTATCGCTACTTCGGGCGATTACTGTCGTTTCTTCGAGTATGAGAATATTCGATACGGCCACATCATCGATCCGAGAACAGGTAGGCCCGTTAGGAATAGGGTGTTAGCGGTATCGATTGTCGCTAGCTCGTGCTTAGAGGCTGGGGTGCTTTCTACGGCGGCCTTTGTGTTGGGAAAAGATGAAGGCATGGAATTGATCGAGGACTCTTTCGGTATGGAAGGGTGTATGTTTATGGAAAACGGTTTGAGGCAAAGCGGAGGTTTTTTAAAGTATGTGGTACAGTAGTTTTTTTAAAAGGATAGGTTTTACGGTGGCTTTGCTTGCGAGCGCGGCCATGTTAGGGTCGATGGAAAAAGGCGAGCCGTTGCCGCATTTAGATGCCTTTGGTTTGGTGGGGGACCTACCAGAGCTCGAGGGCAAGATTGTCTATCTGGATTTCTGGGCGTCTTGGTGCGCTCCGTGCAAGGCATCCTTTCCGGACATGCAGGAAGTGTATGAAAAATATAAGGACAGAGGGGTGATCGTCGTTGCGGTGGGAGTAGACGATAGCGAAAAGGCGATGAACAGATTCTTAAGTCGGATGAATGCGACGTTCCCAACGGTTTGGGACAGAGAGCAGAAATTGGTAGACCGGGCTAAGGTCGATGTGATGCCTACCTCGTTTCTGATTGGGAGAGACGGCGTCATCGTGAGTCGGCATCGAGGTTGGTTGGGCGATCGTTCGAAGAAGAAGCTTATTGGTGAAATTGAGGCGTTGTTGAAAGATGAAGTTTGAACCTAAGAAGATTTTGGTGGGCGCGGTGTTGCTCGGAACATGCCTGATGGGTGTTGGCTGCTCGACAGTTGAACCCTGGCAGAAGGGAAACCTTGCGGATTATACGATGCGATCGGACCGCGACGAATTGGCGAGTGTGATGACCTCGCATATACACTTTTCCCGGGAAGCGGCTGCCGGAGGCGAAGGCGTTGGCGGCGGCGGTTGCGGGTGTAACTGATTTTCAACTACGAACTTATTAGACTATTATGTGGCTACAAATGAAGTTGGCTCGCTACCAGGTGGCGATTTTCACTTTGGTGTTGCTTTTGCAACGGGCGCCGATGATTCGGCATCTGGTACAATTTGAAAAAGCGATCAGCGCTCCTATGGCTCAGATGATCCGATGGGCGACTGTGGGAGCGACGGCCTTGGGGGGGATGCATACTTATTCGGGGGCATCAACCTTAGTATCGAACATCGATCTTCCAGCCGTTGGTCAGGTTGACGAAAACTTCAGTCTGGTATTGGAAGTGCGAGATACCGCCTCGATGCCGCGGTCCTGGACTGTAGAGGGTAATTTGCCACCGGGACTCGCGATCACAGGCTTATCAAATGGTTCCGTTAACACGGTATTTTTAACTATTGCGGGAGTTCCGACGCAGGCAGGTCAGTTTTCCTTTAAGGTTCAGCCTTGGCGTGGGTTAGGCGGAACTGGTCTTACTACGGATAGTGGAGCTTTCGATATTAACATAGAAGTTCTCGGACCACCTGTCGACGTTGTTGAGCCAGAGCTGACTACGAGTCGAGTTGATGACGGAATCCTAGTCGAATGGGAAGGAGTTGAAGGGTTGACCTATTCGATTGAGCGCTCCCCTAATCTCGAAGATTTCGTAGAAGACGGACGGTCCATATCAATCGAGGGATCTAAGCGAAGTTTCGTGATTCTCTTGAGCGAGGTTCAGTCATTCAGGTCTTTTCAAGTTAAGGCGGAAAATTAGGGTCAGTTTCCCTTTTAGCTTTGGAGTTGCTAAGTTACTTTTGAAGCACTTGTTTCCTTTAATGAAGAAGTTGCTTTTGATTGTCGGTATTGCGGTGGGTGCATTGTTGTCGGGTTGCGAAACGATGGAACGGCATATCCCGAAGGAGAAGGACGACTTCAGCATTTTGGGTGGGTTGGTTGCAAAGAAGGAGGCAGCGTTTGAGGAGGTGCGTCCGACTCAGATTTCGGTCAAGGCTGGGAGTCTAAGCCGCGATCCGAAGTATACGGGCGATCGCGTATCGATTCTCTGGGGATTGATTACTATCGTTGACGAGTAGGGGGGCTTGGCCCTTGTTCGTCGGAGTGACTGACGATAGCGTAGAGTCGAATTCTGGAAGGATCGTGAATGTGTCGCGGTTCTTGGCGCAGATGGCCTCCAAGCAGCCGGAGGTAGCGGCTTTAATGGTTCCGAGGGGACGGACGTCGTCTGGGGATATCGACTACTTGAGGCTTAGCTTTGCGGAACTGGAGCGCGAGCAGGATGCATGAGCCTCTCGTTTCTTGGTGGCGGGTATGGCGCCGGGTTCGAGGGTATTGTTGATGGTGAAGCCCGGATTGCCTCTTATCGCGATTTGTTTTG
>JBCCZW010000670.1:0-2538 GCA_039186805.1 Verrucomicrobiota bacterium | reverse complement strand
ACTAAGTTTTGTAAGAGTTGACCGCAATGCTTTAGATTTGTCCGGTTTTGATAATCCCAATACCTTACACAGTAATTTGCAAATTATGGCCTATGGGCCTCGCGATCTTTCTTCCCGCTACCGGAGTACCTGTCCCCTAGGGTTATTCCATAGTGGTCTTTCATGCACTCTCGCATCTCTTCTTGTATCTCCGTTAGCGGGAAGCTAGTAAAGACAGAGGGGTACGGATCCGTATACGAAATCCAGCCACCTAGACGCTGCCCTAGAATGCGAAATTACTTTGTGACCGTTGACGCAAATGGCGTGATCCGGCGAATTACTGCCCGAAGTACCTTTCCTACTCCACAAGAGTATTTTCCATGTATTGCTGGCGTCAATACGGGTTTGTTCGTGCTATATGGACATCCTGACAAAAAGGCGATCGATACGTCGGTTCATAAACTAAAATTCTGGAACGAAAGAGGGTTCTATATCCGCTACCATTCAAGCACTCTGAAAAGACCTGCAGTTGTGGAAGTCGAATTTTCGCTAGACGCATTCCACGACCAACTCACCCCTTTTTGATAGGAAGGGAATCGCCTCGAAACACTACCTAAGCTGAAAGCAACCGAATGGACTGGTATTGCCGAGATCGAGCTCAACGCAATCAATCCTCGTCTCGCGAATCGGTTCCGGGCAAAGCGAAGACCCACCCGCAAGCGCTATTTCCCACATACAAAGTAGCATCGGACGTGAGTCCGATGAACCCCGCATGAAAATCGCCATCATCCAACCTCTGATCAAACCCAACTTTCTGGATACAGTCGAAGGCCAACTCCGCCAAATGGAGCAAGCCGCCCAAGAAGGCGCAGAGCTAATCATCCTGCCCGAGCTCGCCACCACAGGCTTCACTGGAAAGATCGCCAAAAAGCCGAGAGCCCAAGTTACGACCCACATCACCGAAACCATCGACCGTTTCCGCCAATGGGTGCTCCAAAAAGGCATCGCCCTCAGCTTCGGCTCCGTGCTCTTTCCTGAAGACGAGTCAGAGCGGCCTTCCAATGTCATGCTGACCTTCCTCCCCGACGGCAGCGAATACCGCGACGACAAGGTCATCCTCATGAAGGGCAGGGAAGAGGAGTTCTTCAAAGCAGGAGAGAACCGCAGCGGCTTCCATTACAAAGGCCTCAAATTCGACTTCATCATCTGCTGCGAATTCATGGACCTCGAACAAGCCGCTCGTCTCATTTCTCCAGATACAGACATCGTCCTCTGGCCGGGAGCCATTCGCCACAACGCAGGTAAAAGCTTCAAGGAAGACATGAGCGAAGAAAAGATTTGCTCATTCGCCATGAAGCACGGGGTGCAAGTCGTCCGCTGTAATTGGGCGAACTTTTTGGATGCGCCACCGGACAGACCAGGAAATATGGGCGGGAGTTATGCTATGATGAAATCAGGGAAGGTTTCAGTGCGATGCAATTGGGATAGTGCTGATGAGGCTATCATCAGAACTATAAACGATTCACCGTTCGATTCATAAACCGATTTCCTGCCCCATGAGCGGTATTCGATTTCTCTAGATCGCCTAGGGTGTAGAGCAGGGCACCATAGCGACCGGTCTTGAAATTTACGATGAATATGGCCCGACTTGAGGCGAGAGCCCCTGAGTGGTTGATCATTACGAGTTCTCCCTCTCTTCGCACCTGGCGCCAGCCGAGACCGTAGGGCTGATCAGAAAATGGAGGTGTCATGTATTCAGCGAAGCTTTTATCACTCAACAGTCTTTTCTTTCCGACTACGCCTTGTCGCAGGATCATATTCAGAAATTTCGAAGCATCGGTGGATGTCATATAGAGGCTGCCGCCAATGAGCGGGAAGCGGAAGGGTCTGACCAAATGAGGCGTTGAAGTATTCAGCTTCCCATTACTGGAGCCCGTTCCAAAATTGGGAGCGCTGTAGTCCGGGAAGAAGGAGGTACTCTGAAATCCCAATGGTTGCCCCAGATGCTCATTAAGCAATTCATCAATAGGCGTTTTGTAAATGACTTCCAGAACCCGCCCAATGACGCAGTAACCCGCGCCGCTGTAAGCGTACTCTTCTCCCGGTTTGGCAATCAAAGGCTCCTGAGCGATACCCAGAACGGACTCTTCGAGGCTCAGCTTGAAATTGCGAATCCAGCCCGTTTGACGCCTGCTCATGCCTTTCTTCTGCGAGTAAATACCGCCGCGATGAGCGAGCAATTCGCGAAGCGTAGGAGCGCGACTGGCTTCTCCATCAACGGTCTTAAGGTCCCTAAACTCAGGCAGCCAAGTACCGACCTCTCGATCCAATTTCAAACCCTCGTCTTGGACCAACACCATACAGAGCGCGGAGATTACAGGTTTGGAGCAGGAGCCGATGCAGAATTTTGTACGCGCGTTGACGGAGCCGGTGTCGATGACGTTGCGTTGGCCGAAATTTTGAATCCACAAAACCTCTTCAGTATTCCCGATGACGACTTGGGCTCCCATGACAGACTCGGCTTCCATCCAGGCGTCAAGTTCCGCTCGGCTGGCTTTT
>JBCCZW010000669.1:0-2550 GCA_039186805.1 Verrucomicrobiota bacterium | reverse complement strand
CTGAAGCTGCGAGCTCTAGATCAAGCAGGTCTCACAATCGGCTGATGTGAGGAGATACTCGTCTAGGGCCACCATGGCTTCCGATACGACGCGCGGCATGTAGTCGCCCTTCGCTAGTCTGCGCTTTGAGTGCAGGATGATATCTAGAATCGGGTCCATACCTACCGAGCTGTATCTAGGATCGTCGAGCTGTACCTTGATGTAGGTCTCAAGGTCTCTGATTGTTAGTTGCGTGTCTATGCACAATGTCATGGTGTCCTCCTTTCCGTTGCTGGGAGCGTCCGTCGTGGACTTGTCCCTAAATATCGGCTGAATCCCTATTTTGCTTAGCGCTTCGACAGGCTTTGAAAGCGTCTGATCCATGATTCATGTCTAAATAACGTTTTCGTAACAGGGTATTTACGGAAGGCATCGTTTTCGATTGGAATCGGGATTTGTTCCGTAAAAAGGTTGTTCAAGAATCACTTGTCCGCTCAGAAATTTTTTGGTCTGTTGTGTACGCTAGCTGTTTATGGATACGGAGTGGAGAGGTAATTGGATGCAGGGAATGCGTTGTGGGATTGATTCGGCTCGGTAGGACGACACAGAGGTCGTCCCTCCGTTTATGGGGGAGATTGAATTTGTTTGTGTTAGGTTCGGGACAGCGCCCGAACCCTACCTTTTGGCCATCAGGGACGATGGCCGCTACCTGGAGGCTCTGCTGTTCGCTTGCAAGGAAGCTTCCTACATGGGGAGAGCCTTACTCCAGTTTTAGGGCGCGGATGCTTTTGATGGCGTATTTGGTGAGGCGGTTGCCGTTTGAGGCGCGACCTTTTACGGCGAGTTCTCCGAAGTCATATTCGAATTCTTTGATGCGCGCTTTGGCGGCCTCGGTGAGGCGGATCAGTATCTTACGGGTGGCGCCGTCGGGGTTGGCGCGGAAGTAGTGGACCTTGGACTTCTTAGAGCCTTTGGTGAGGTCATAGGATTTGTCGCGAGTGACGGCGCTGATCATAAAGCGCTTTACGTAGCTGTCGCCTCTGGGGCCATCGCGGTAGACGAGATCGTAGAGCGTGTCCTCATCGCCTTTTTTCCAGATGGCGGAGTAGATGATGTCTTTGCCCATGAAGACCTTGGGGCCTGGGCGGGATACGCGGAATGTGCCATCTGCGCAGAAACAGATGATGTCGTCGAGGCTGCTGGCTTCCATGAGGAAGTCGTCTTTCTTTAGGCTAGTACCGATGAAGCCGTCCTCTTTGTTGATGTAGACCTTTTCTTTGGGAAGAGATATTTCTGTGGCTTTGAGCGTACCGAAGTTTTCGATACGGGTCTTTCGCTCGCGGTCGGCTCCGAATTTCTTCTGCAGGTTTTCCAAGTAAGTGACTGCATATTGGGTGAGGCGGCGTAGGCTGCCTCGGGTTTTGCGCATTTCCTTCTCGGTGTTCTTGATGACTTCGTTGGCCTTGAAGGAATTGTACTTGGAGATGCGTTTGATGCGAATCTCGGTGAGACGGGCAACGTCTTCGTCGGTCACTTCGCGTTTTAAGAGGCGCTTGAAGGGGTCGAGGCCGAGGTGGATTTCCTCGATGACGGCTTCCCAGGTTTCGCATTCCTCGATGCGGCGGTAGATGCGTTCTTCGATGAAGATGCGTTCGAGGGAGTCGAAGTGCCATTTTTCCTCGAGTTCGGCGAGCTTGATTTCGAGTTCGCGTTTGAGGAGGGCTTTGACGTTGTTAGTGGCTTTGCGGAGGATGTCGCTGACGCCCATGAAGACCGGTTGGTCGTCGATGATGGTACAGGCGTTGGGCGAGATGCTGACTTGGCAGTCGGTAAAGACGTAGAGCGCGTCTATGGTGGATTGAGCGTCGGAGCCGGGAGGAAGGCTTATGAGGATCTCGGCGTTTTCGGCGGTGTTGTCCTCGATCTTTTTTATCTTCACCTTTCCTTTGGTGTTGGCGGCGAGGATGGAATCGATGAGGGAGCCGGTGGTCGTGTTAGCTGGTATCTCAGTGATGGCGATTTGGTATTTGCTACGCGTTTCGAATACGGCGCGGACGAGGATTTTGCCGCCGCGGAGGCCATCGTTATAGTTGGAGACGTCCATGGTACCGCCGGTATCGAAATCTGGATACAGATCGAAGGTTTCGCCTAGAAGGTGGGCGATGGCGGCATCAATGATTTCGTTGAAGTTGTGGGGGAGGATTTTGCAGGCGAGACCGACGGCGATGCCTTCGCAGCCTTCGGCGAGAAGGAGGGGAAATTTGACGGGTAAGTTAAGGGGTTCCTTGTTGCGTCCGTCGTAGGAGGCCTGCCACTCGGTGGTTTTGGGGTTGAAGACGACTTCGCGGGCGAAGGGGGAAAGGCGGGCTTCTATGTAGCGGGCGGCGGCGGCGCGGTCGCCGGTGAGGGTGTTGCCCCAGTTGCATTGCGTATCCACGAGGAGGTTACGTTGGCCCATGCCGACGAGGGCGGCTTCGATGGAGGCGTCTCCGTGGGGGTGGTAGCGCATGGCGTGACCGACGATGTTGGCAACCTTGTTGTAGCGGCCGTCGTCGAGGTCTTTCATGGAGT
>JBCCZW010000668.1:0-2553 GCA_039186805.1 Verrucomicrobiota bacterium | reverse complement strand
TGAAAGGCGATTTCATCGATGGTATTGATGATCTTCGAAATTTCACTGCTGGATTCGCTGATCGCAGACATGGCATTCTCCATCGCCTTCATGTCCTTACAGCCGGCTTCCGCTTGGAGTTTGGTGCGTTCGGCCACTTCCTGAGCCTTTGATGCTCCTTCGGCTGACTTTGAAACCATTGCGGTGATTTCCTCTAAAGCGGAGCTCGTTTCTTCGAGTGTCGAAGCTTGTTCGCTGGTGGTTCGGGCGAGCTCGTTGCTGCTTTGAGACACCTGCTGGGCAGATCGGGTTGAGGTCTCGGCGGAAACTCTCAGGGATCCGATCGCCGATTTGAGACTTAGGACGACTCGCTTTTTCACCATGATCGAAATGATCGAGGCGAATATCAGAGCGGCTACCGTTCCCCAAAGCATGATGCTAAATGAAACTTTACTGTCTGCTGCGGTGGCTTCTCCGATCTTGAGACAAGCGTCGATGCTCGTTTTGGCGATCTCGCCGTTCCGCTCTATGATATCGAACATCGCGTGTATGGCTTTTTCCTCCAGATCTAGGAGTTCCTTCCAGTCGTAGTTTACGATCTCGATTGCGTCTTTGTATTTACGCTCTGATTCGATGGCCTCTTTGAGGTATGCCTCGCTTTCGGTTCCGGCGAGTTCAGGGACGAGTTTGGCAAGGGCTTCTTCGGTGATTCTCAGCTCATTCATGGCATCTTCCAGGTAGCTCGCTTTGCGGTAGGTCTGAGCTCTGAGAGCGGAGATTTGAGATTTCTCGAACTGCTCCAACACGAAGTGGAGCTCTTCGATTAGCGTAAACAGTCTTAGGTTAGATTCAGAATTGGTTGAGTCCCTTAGCGTTTGCTGGAATTCTTCCCGGCGTAATTCGATAATCTTATGTAGGTCCTTTTCGAATACAGTGGCTTCTTTTGCCATCACTTCCCAGGACTCTTGCATCTCCGTCACGTCTTTCTCTATGATCGCGACGTACTCCGCTAAGTTAGCTAGGTCCTGATCAATGACATCGATGTCAGCCGAAAACCGTTTCAAGTCCGAATATTCCTCGATCAGCTTTCTCAGCTTCTCTTGGTCGGAACTCGCCTTTTCAGTAAGCAAATGGTACTTTTCAAGGGCTTCACGATCGCCTTTATTGATGAATATTTCGAGATCGGCCATCATCAAAGATACCTCGCTGGCCAGGCTCTCGCTGGCGGTTGATAGCGGGATGTATTCGTCGGCGAGGATCGTCGATTCTTCGATTACCTTATCTAGATTGTACAGTGCGGTTGCTGTGAGGACAACAAGAGCCAAGAGAAGAGTTGCGAATCCGTACAGGATTTGTCTGTCGATTGTCATGGTTTGATGGGGTCTTTTGGTTCTTTGCGCGGGCGGTAAGGATCGCCCCCAAATGCTTCCAAATCTTAATCGTCCTTTGACCCGAGAAACTGAGCATTCTTATTCAGCAGCAACGACTTAAAAGATGTTTATCAAATCAGAAAGGCGTTTTACTATCGTAAAACCAGTACTTACCCTTGTGGCAACGATAGGAAATCGGGTTAGTTCAGTATCGTTGGAGTAGTTCCAAGGCTTTGGAAATCATGAGGTTGCGTGAGGGATTACGCATAAATATTTATGATTTCTCTCAGTTGATACCCGAAATTGAATGGCGCTTTCTCAGGGATATCTCTCCTTTTTTTCGACTTTGAGAGCGCGGAGGCGATTTAGGGTGGCAGCGAGCTCTTGAAGGCGAATTTCGGCTAGGTCGTTGTCTCGGAGGATAGAGAGACCGTCTTCTTCAATGTCTAGGATAACTTCTTCGAGAGCTTCGATGAGGGTGTATTCATCGAATAGCTTTTCGTCAGCAGCGTAGGCCAGGGCAGCGCCAAGCGTGCGGACTTGCGAAGCGTCTACGATTTGGGGGATGAGGGAAAGATCGATGTCGGTGGTTCCGAAGGTGAGGGTAACAGTGCCCCTGGTTTTGATGTTCTTCTTTGGGGGACGATTGTCGCTAAAGCGGCCACGTTTACTGCCGCGGTAAGGAGCGGAGGATTTGAAAGGACTGATGGAGGACGAGAGCGCGTGTCGGGTGGATTTCTCTTCTGTGAAAACGCGTCCGAAGGCCGCGTTCCACCTTTGTTGATCTGCGGTTTCTATCTCTGACTTCTGACCTCTGTCTTCTGACTCCTGAGACACGAGGGCCTTGGCCTCGGTCGTGAGGTCTTGGGGGAGGTAATTGTCGAGGGCAATGATGTGGTCAGCGGGTCCAAAGTAATCGCCTGAGCCGCCCAGTACTAGGATTGTGGAGACGTTTCGCGTTTCGTAGAGGGAGCGGATTCGTTGGACGAAGGGAGTGATGGGCTCTTTCTCTGGGGCGATTAGCTTTTGCATCCGTTCGTCGCGTATGAGAAAATTGGTGGCGGAAATGTCTTCGTCGATGAGGAGGAGCTTCGAACCGGTTTCGAGCGTCTCGATGATGGCGGCGGCTTGCGAGGTGGAGCCGGAGGCATTTTCGGTGGAGAAGCTTTGAGTGCTCTTGCCGCCGGGAAGATTGTTAATGAAG
>JBCCZW010000667.1:0-2557 GCA_039186805.1 Verrucomicrobiota bacterium | reverse complement strand
GTGGTCTATCCCCAGGAGATGGAGCATGTTGGCGTGGAGGTCGTGCACGGTCAGCTTGTTCTCCACAACCCGATAGCCGTATTCGTCGGTGGCTCCATACGTAGTGCCTCCCTTGATACCGCCACCCGCCATCCATAGACTAAAGCCCTGCGGATTGTGGTCGCGGCCATTGGTGCCTTGGGCGAAAGGGGTACGGCCGAATTCTCCGCTAAATACAATGAGCGTGCTATCAAGGAGTCCCCGCGACTTCAGATCCTTGATGAGACCGGCTATAGGTTGGTCTACCGCCATAGCGTTCTTCTGATGCCCATCGATCAGTTTCGTATGCTGGTCCCAACGATCGCCAGTTCCGGTACCGATAGTGAGCTCCACGAAGCGCACGCCACGCTCGACGAGCCGACGCGCCATCAAGCATTGAGCTCCGTACTCGCGCGTGTTTTCGAAAGGCGCATCCAAGCCGTACAACTTCTTAGTAGCTTCTGTTTCTCCTGTGAGATCCGTAACGTCGGGCACTTCCATCTGCATGCGATAAGCAAGCTCGTAGTTTTGAATCGCTGATTCGATCGCTTGCGCATGCGAGAGCCTCGCTTCGAGGTCGCCATCCATCTCATTCAGAAATTCGAGCTTCGTTTTTTGGATACTCGCTTTCTGTTCGAGATGCGAAGTATTGTTCAGCACCGGATGTTTCGAAAGAAAGATGGAGCCTTGATGGTTAGCAGGCAAAAAGCCGCTTCCAAAGCACTGCATGCCTCCAGAAGGAACTTGTCCGCCATGGATGACCACGAAGCTAGGTAAGTTTTGACTAAGCGTTCCGAGGCCGTAGGAGGTCCATGCGCCCATGCTAGGTCGCCCGGAAAGGACGTGACCGCAATGGAGGGCGTAGTTGGCGTTGGGGTGATTTGGCGAGTGAGCCGTCATGGAACGAATCACGCAGAGATCGTCCGCGCAGGAACCGATGTGAGGAAAGAGGTCGCTTATGGGTAGGCCGCTCTGACCATAGCGTTTGAATTCCCATGGGCTCTTAAGCAGATTCCCGTTCTTGTTGAAAACGGTAGCGTCGACTTTGAACTTCGGAGCTTGTCCGTTTTCCTTATCCAGCTGAGGTTTGGGGTCGAAGCTATCCACTTGGGATACGCCGCCATCCATGTATAGAAAAATAACGCTCTTCGCTTTGGGGGCATGGTGCGGAGTTTTTGGATACAGGGGTGATTGAGCGCCGAGGAGGTCTTGTTGCATCACTCCTGAGAGAGCCAAGGTGCCGAAACCCATGGAGCTTTTCTTGAAAAATTCGCGTCGGGATATCATTTGAAGAAATAAATTAATACTGAGATAGCGGATGCTCTCTAGAAAATGTAGATGAACTCCTTGCGGTTATAAATCATGTGACAAAGGTCAGACCAGACCGTGGGGTCCTCCTCATCCACATTGTAGTCCGCAGACATCTGAACTAAGAATCTCTTTGCCCAGTCCAGCTCTTGTCGCGTCGCGGGGCGACTAAAGGCGGTTATATGAAGATTGTGGATACGTTCGTCTAAATCGCTTTGGATTTTCAGAATCCGATTCGCCCAGGCCGTTGACTGTTGATGCACGAAGGGATCGTTCATCAAGGCGAGCGACTGAGCGGGAACGTTGGTAACGTTTCGCTTGCCGATCGACTCAGTCGCATTGGGCATGTCGAACGCTCTGAGGAAAGTAGACAAGTAATTGCGACGCTGTTCGAGGTAGATCGATCTTCGGCCATCGCCGTCTAGCGGTCCGGTTTCGGGTCTGGCTCGACTATCGGGGAGGTCGCCCACGAACGCAGGGACGCTGGGACCGAGCTTGATTGTATTCAACTCTCCGCTACTGAGAAGAATATGATCGCGAATCAATTCAGCATCCAACCGACGGATTGGCATGCGTTGCAGGAGCGCATTATTCGGATCTTCCCTCAGGGCAATTTCACTGGGAGTCGAAGACATTCGATAGGTCCTTGTCAGCACCAATTGACGGATCGCCGTCTTGATCGACCACCCGTTGTCGATGAAGTCGTTGGCCAATCGATCGAGGAGTTCGGGGTGGGTAGGGGTCTTGCCCATTTGGCCAAAGTCGTTTGTCGTTTCGACGAGACCGGCTCCAAAGAGATGCTTCCAGATTCGATTCACTTGGACGCGAACGGTGAGCGGATTTTCAGGACTGGCGACTTCCTGAGCCCACTCCAGGCGTCCACTTCCAGCGCCGCTTAACTCCTTGCCGCCAAATGCATCGAAGAATCGCCTCGGATTGGGATCGTTGGAAAGATTGTTGTGCGACACTCGGATATAAACCGGTTCGTCGTGCTGGATTCCATCAACGAGACTTCTTGCAAATCTGGGTTCTGGAATCGATAGGGCAAGCTCGCGGTAGTCATCAAGGGCCTGCTTAAAGGACGAACTTCTGCTCGTATCCGATTCTATCAGACCGGAGTTGAAGAACGCTCCAAGTAGTTCCGGCTCTGCATTACTCAAGTTTGCTTTTCTTCCTCTTGCCGAGCTACCAGGTCCGGTGTGAGCTACGGGGTTGGGGGATTCCGCGCGTG
>JBCCZW010000666.1:0-2558 GCA_039186805.1 Verrucomicrobiota bacterium | reverse complement strand
TTCGACCCAAGCAATATTGAAATATTGCGAGGGGAGGAAACGAAATTCTCGCCAAAGTGAGCCGATTTCTGCGACATGAGTAATTTGTCCACGTGGCCTAGACCAACTCCATTGCCCCCCTCTTCAAAGTAGTCAAAAGGTAGCTCGACAACTGAAGCGAGCGATCCTGTACTTGTAGCTATGCCCCGAATAAGTACTCTACTCGCGCTGTTAGCGTTTGGCCCCACCCTGCTCGCTCAATCTATACCGGATCTCGACCCTGGACGCTTTCAAGGAGACCTCAAGAGATTCGCCTTGGAGGATTCGAGGAATCCGATGGCTAAAGGCGGCTCGATCTTCGTGGGAAGCTCCAGCATTAAGCGATTCGAAATCGAAAGATACTTTCCCGGGCTCAGAGCTCGTAACAGGGGTATGGGAGGCGCTCACATTTCGGACGTCAACCATTTCCTAGAGGAACTCGTTTTGAAGCATGAGCCCGTGAAAGTGTTTCTATACTGCGGCGGAAACGATCTTTGGAGACGTAAACCCGTATTCCAGGTCTATGAAGATTATCTCGAATTCAAACGACAACTGTTTTCACGTCTCCCAAACTGCGAGTTATATATTCTCGGCTTGCGGCCCAGCCCCATGCGCGAACCGATCTTATCCCAGCAGCTTTCGCTCAACTACCTATTCCAATCCGAGAGTGAAACCGACGAGCGAATTACCTACCTGTCAGCTTCTTGCGATCCGTTCATCGACGCGCAAGGAAAGCCGCGGATGCATCTATTCCACGAGGACCGCGTTCATATGAATGATGCGGGATATGACATTTGGGTCGAAGCCCTGAGGCCAATCGTATCACCCTTTCTGGAACCTTAGTCCTTAGCCTTCAACGCCTTTGCTATAAAGGCAAACGATCCCCTTAAGCCGCCTCGCGCATAGCCCATCCCGTGTCCCCCATCCCTGACCCTTAGTTCGATGGGAACCGAAAGGGATCGCATCCGCTGGAAGAATCTCATATTTCCGCTCAATCGAAAATCGTCGTCGCCACAATCTAAATACCATGCAACGCTCCTGAGAAGCGATGCTTCCGCCCGGTCGATGAGATGACAAGGATCATTGCTGCGGTAGTGATCCGTGAATCGGTCATGCTTTCCCAAATCGCGGCCGTAGACCGATCCGCGAGTCGATTCATTCCATTCTGCAGTGGACATCGCCAAGACTCGATCATCCTCGCAAAACGATCCCATAAAGGAGACGCAGGCCAAAAACTCGCTAGGATGCTTCATCGCTAACACCACGCTTCCATAGCCGCCCATCGAAGAACCCATGAGGATCCGCCCTTCGCGTCCCCGAACAACATGGAAAACGGATTCGATGTGGGGGATGAACTCCTCCATAAAAAAGTCTTCGTATCGAACGGAGCGGTCATAATTATTTATGTACCGACTCCGGTTGGCCGCCGGCATTACAAAAATCATGGGCGATAGTATTCCCTCTCCTATGGCAACATCGGCGTGCCTCTTTATTTCGCCTTTGTCGACCCAACTAAGTTCGTTTCCACCACCGCCGTGCAGCAAATACAGGACCGGCAGCCTTTCGCCCCCTTCATCGTACGCTTCTGGAAGATAAACTGCATACGGGACAGATTCGCCCAAAATCTGAGAATCAAGAGCGCTTCCAATAAGAACCTCACCTCCCTCTGGGGACGCTAGTAGTGCTCTACTCAGAAACAGAAATTCGACTAAAGCTATCAGGAAAATCTTAAATATCATAAACCGCGCGATCCAAATTATCAGTCTCTTCCAATCGATCAGGTCAACAAATAATAGCCCTTTTTCCAATCCTCCTCTAGCAGCCTAAGCCCGACTCGCTCAGACGAGTTGCATAAGGGCAAAAAATCGAATATCCCGATAACGGGAATAACTCCGTCAATCGTCTTAAGACGCGGAGACGCAACTCCTCAATCAACTTTAACCGCAACCGAACGGCAACGAGAGAATCTAAAGCTGACTTGCCCGAAGGATTGACCAAAACTAACGCAAGCCATGATTCAAGGCGTATCGAGAGCGCAGTATTTAAGTCCAAACTCCAGATCGGAAGCCGCGCAGATCGAAACGCGCTCATTTGTCGGAACTAAAATCGGCTATCCGCCAGGGGGTCGCTGATTAGATACAAGGACGAACGAGATGGAAGCTCATTTGCAAGGCAGCAATAAACATCCGAGTAGATCTCATTTGGAAAACTTTTATACAACTTCCTATCGCCAAAGGGAATGGACGGCGAAGAATCTGTGGCGGTATTCCGACTACGAGGTCGAATACGATCCCAATCTAGAAATGACTCAAACGAAGTCTCGACTCGACGAAGCTTTCCCAGACCCTCCGAATGATGAGTTTGACCTTCAGCTTATCACGGGGGGTCACATTTATGTCGATCATCTTGATTGCGGTTTTGGACGCCATTCCGGATCATTTGGGCCAGGTGGTTGGGCGGCTCGGCCATCCGAGGCCCCACTTAATATTTGGGGTAATGGAGAGTTTGCTATCCTCACCCTTTCATTTCCTTGGCAGCGC
>JBCCZW010000665.1:0-2559 GCA_039186805.1 Verrucomicrobiota bacterium | reverse complement strand
GGGCGTACGAAAGCCGGTTCCGTAGTTGGCAAAAAAAGTCAGATTCTCGAGCGACTCGGAGGAATTAAACGGGCTAAGTTCGAAGCCAATTCGACCCGATAGATTATCCCCGCTTAGATCGTCGCCGTCAGCGCTGCTCATGTCGAAATCATCGAAACGCAAGCCTTCGAAAACGACCAGACTGTCGTTGATTTTGTGATACCCATCGATGAATACCCCATATTGAGACCGCTCGCCCGCTGGGCTACTTGACGAGGCTGCGAGATCGTCTTTGAAGTAATCGAAACCGTAAGTCAATTCGCTGCCGAACGCATCGCCAAAGATCGAAGCGGAATTGACGACATTGAAACCCTTTGTCCGCAAATCGTCCATCGACTCGGAGTCGGAGTCGAGATCCTGCTCGATGCGGAGATTGTCAGTAACGTAGGCATTCGCGTTCAGATTAAGCCAGTCCTGGCCGGAGCCTTCATGAGTATAGTGAATCGAGAAGGTGTCCGTATCCACCGTCTCGTCTTGTATATTGCTGCTGCGAAGTTGACCGCGAGCGAAAGCTCCACTTCCATTGTAGTTGTGCTCTTCGCCGCGATAAGCCAATTTAATTGACTGGTCTTCGCTGGCATCGAAAACCGCCTTCAGAAGAGTCGAATTGGACCTGCTGCCGCTGGCGATTACCTCGACTCCCTCGGCATCTTCATAAGACTCGTAAGATCGGTAAGTAAACGCCCCGAGAAAACTCCATTTCTCGCTAGCTCGACGGGCTAGACCGAGCGATGAATTAAAGCCGTTGCCGTTTTCCTCGTAGCCGGCCTTAAAGAAGCCGCCCACGCTCGCCCCTCCTCGAAAGAGATCCGCGGGGTTGATCGTAGTGAAAGAAACACTACCTGCCAAAGCGCCGCCACCGCGTTTGTTCGACGCAGGCCCGCGAACCACGCTCACCTGCTTGATCAGCGAAGGCTCTATCAAAACGCGATTGGTCGCGAAACCATGGTTGTGATCAATCTGGTTCATCTGCGCCCCGTCAACGTCGATCGCGACTCGTCCCGAACCTTCTAGCCCGCGTATATTGATGCGGAAAGTCTGTCGTCCTCCCTCGTTAATCCCCACAACGCCCGCCATTTCGTTAAAAACGTCGACCGCAGTACTGCCCTGTTGATTAGCGATCACGTCCTCCTCCACCACCGAAAAAGCATCGGAATCAGTCAGTCCCGACGCTAAGTCGCCAACGAGACGCGCGCTTCGCAAGTTAATCAAGCCGCTCGCCGCCTCCCTCAGAGTTAGCATGTTACCGCTTATGCTGTGCTCCAGCCCCGTGCCTTCCAACATCTTGTCGATAGCCCGGTCTAAGCTCATGCTCCCATTCACTGCAGAGGACCGCTTACCCGATAAAGTCTTAGAATCGACCGAAATCGACAGCCCTGTCTGCTTTCCAAATTCGATCAAAGCTTCGTTCAGCGATTGAACTCCGATATTGAAAGTTGCTTCTTCTTCACCTGCGGCAGCGTGAGGCGAGGCGGAGGCAAACAATGCCCCCATCGCGCATAAGAAGGCGCAAGCCAAAGGCCAGCGGCTCGTTTGAAAGGAATGGGATTTCATCTTTTCAGTTTTGTTCGTTTTGCTTTCGGTCTGGAGAAACCATTTCAACCAAAGCTGAGAACGGCTCTCAAAACCAACGACGAGCGACCCATTCCATTTTCCAAAGAATTTTGCAGAAATGATTTTCCTGCTCTACGCGCATCGATTCCCGAAGAGCCGATAGAGCCGCCGCTTCCCAGCCTCAGTCCTTGACCCAAATAAACCAAGGGCTCGCGCGCTCGACTTCCGCTCCATGCGAAGCAGCGATCCCTTCTAGGGTTTCCAGAGGCGTATCCAAATTATAGAGACCCGTTACCCGTCGCTCGGCAAACGACTCGGATACAAAGACGCTCCCTTTATGATAGTGGCTCAATGCGTCAATCACCTCTCCAATCGAGATATCCCTGGCAATCAGTCGATTCTCACGCCACTGCGCGATCTCATCGAGCAACACTGCGCTTCGCGCATGCGAACCGTCCCGTTCAACACGAAGTGCTTCCCCTGGACCAAGAGACTCCGATAAGAGCTGCGAAGTCCTCTGATCCTCCACCTTAACTCGCCCGTGAGAAACCCTGACCGAAACCGCGCCTTCAAACTGGTCTACCTCGAACGCGGTTCCCAAGACAGTCACCGACACTCCGGCGGCAAACACTCGAAAGGGTCTGCTCTCATCACGCTCCACCTCAAAGAAGGCGTCGCCCTTGAGCAAGCGAACGAAACGTCCCTTTTCGTCGAAATCCAATCCAATTGCGCTCTCCGGAGCTAGATGAACCTGCGTTCCATCTGGCAGGACCACTTCGCTCAGCTGAGCGGTGCCAGTTCGGTGATCGGAATTCAGGCTCAACCAAATTCCCGGCAAAAACAAAAATGCAGCGCACGCCGCCACTCCCGCAATGACCGTCGCCTTCCACCAGGAAAACCACCCCTCGGGCCGCCCCGCAAAGTCGCCCGACCGGGGCCAAGAATCGCCAGTGATCGCATCCAAGC
>JBCCZW010000664.1:0-2567 GCA_039186805.1 Verrucomicrobiota bacterium | reverse complement strand
GCAAGATAAAATAACTGTTAGGGAGATAATAGGGACTGATCTTCAGTAAGAAGTGACATATTGTCAGATTTGAACTCATACGTCGAGGGCGCTGTTTTTTCGAAAAGTTTGTCCAATTTTGTCAAAGCCGGGCTATTAATAGATAAACCTGTTTTTCTTAGATCTCTCATGCCCCAACCCGAAACCTCTCGTTCCGATGATGAACTGCAAAAGGCTCTCCTCGGTCTATTGCTTAAGCACCAGCGGGCTGTTTATGCTTATATCTTCGCGTTGGCGCCTAATGAGGCCGATGCGGAAGATTTGCTGCAGGAGACATTTTTGACGATTTACGAGAAGTTCGGGGATTTCGAGGAAGGTACGGATTTCGTGCTTTGGGCGAATCGAATTGCCTTTTGGAAAGTTAAAGAAGCTCGAAAGAAATTTGCGCGGTCGAAAGTGGTCTTCGATGAGAAGGTGCTGGAGGCTGTTTCGGAAACTGCGACGGAAATGGAGAAGGAAAACGGGGCTCGTCACGAAGCGCTTTCGGCGTGCCTGCAAAAGTTGAACGAAAGAGATCGTCGGATGGTGTTGGCGCGTTACGAAAGAGGCGGGACGATTGAGGAGGCGGCTCGGACTTCGGGGCGTACGGTGGCGGCTGCCTACAAGTCTCTGGCGAGGATAAGGCAGTTGCTTCAGGACTGCGTGAGCTTGCGAGTGGATCTGCAAGAGAAAGGAATGGCCTTATGAAGGAGGAAGAGAAATGGGAGTTGGAACGCTTGTGCGAACGCTTTTTCGAGGAAAGCTTGAGCGATGAAGGGAAGGCTCGCTTGGAAGAGATTTTGCTCGAAAGCGACGAGGCGCGCCGCATCTACCTGCGGCAGAGCTCTTTGAGATCTAGCCTGAGGCATTATGCTTCTGAGACTCAGAGCGCGGCTGAATCGGACGAGGATGAGGTAGCCTCTGCTTCTATCAAGGGAACGCGTGTAGTGTATTTTGAAATACTCAAGTGGGCGGCTTCGATCTCGGTTGCCTTTTTTTTGGGGGCTTTGGTTTGGAATGGAAATCTGGATACAAAATCGCTTGTAGCGCAGCCTGAGGAGGCAGAGGCGACCTACGAAGGCGTCGCCGTAATGATATTGTCTCATGAGGCTCAGTGGCCGGAGGGGGATAGGGTTTACGAAAACGGAGACTCGATACCTGCGGGGCGTTTCAGAATGGCAGGTGGCTCGGCTCAGTTGGAGTTTTACAGCGGAGCGACCGTAGTGTTGGAGGGCGTCGTCGACTTGGAGCTTATTTCGGAAGAAAGGGCTTATTGCTTTGAGGGGCGAGCTACGGTTTCGGTGTCGGCCCATGCCAAGGGCTTCACGATTGAAACTCCCGGAATCGAGTTCGTGGACCATGGCGCCGAGTTTGGTCTGGACGTTCGGCCAGGAGAGCCCGTGGAGCTGCACGCGTTTTCGGGAGAAGTGGAAGTCTATGAGATTGAGAGAACGGAGAAGGACGATCCGTTTAAGGTCTTGACGACGGGCAGCGCGGCTCAGTTCGCGAGCGCTCGGGATTATGTCCAGATCGATTTGGATACGAGCTATCGGACTGTCCGCTATTTAGCGATGAGGGAGGAGTTGACTCGCAGAAATCGTTTTCTGGCTTGGGAGACGATGAGTCGATCTTTGGCGGAGCGCGAGGATGTTGTAGGCTACTTTCCATTCTATGAAACCGATTCTTGGATACGCGACCTTGAAAACACGGCCCAGAGAAAGTCGAGAGAGGGCAGCGGAGCTATTGTGGGTTGCTTATGGGAGGAAGGACGGTGGCCTCAAAAATCGGCTCTTCGTTTCAACAACCCAAGCGACCGAGTGCGCTTCAATTTCCCAGG
The DNA here is from genome assembly GCA_039186805.1 of Verrucomicrobiota bacterium. Lineage (GTDB taxonomy): Bacteria > Verrucomicrobiota > Verrucomicrobiia > Opitutales > Opitutaceae > JBCCZW01. The sequence continues at coordinate 712 of JBCCZW010000664.1, read as the reverse complement.
AGCCTTTGACGCGGTTACGTTTGCCGCGTGGATTAAGGTAGAGAGCCTGAAGAATCGTTACAACGGGCTTTTCATGACCGATACGTTCGAGCCGGGGAATACGCATTGGCAGATTGAGGACACGGGTCGGCTCATATTAGGCGTTAGGCGGTTTCCGCAAAAAGAGACGGGCGAATTTCAGTTCGTTCTGTTTTCAGAGCCAATCGTGACGCCGGATGTCTATGGAAAGTGGATACACGTGGCTTCGACCTACGATGTGGCGGCGTCCGAGATCAAGCACTACCTCAATGGAGAATTGGTGGCTTCCCTGCAGAGCGAGGGATGGGCGGATTCTAAAGTGATCGTGGGTCCTGGGGAAATCGGGAATTGGGGACTTTCTCGAGAAGAGACTCGTAAGGTTCGCAACTTCGACGGGTCGATCGATGAGTTGCTGTTTTGCTCAAGCGTGTTGAGTCAAAGGGAAATAAAGGGTATCTATCGTCGAGGCGAAATCAAGGCGGCGAGTCGTGTGGCGCCGCTGGTCGCGAGCAACAGACGATGAGAGAAGATTCGAATGTTTAGAGCCTCCACAGTTATTTTGACGGGGATCGCGGCAGCGTCCGCTTCCGAGATTAAGTTCAATCGCGATATATTGCCGGTGTTGTCCGACAAGTGCTTCTTTTGTCATGGTCCTGACGATGAGAACCGCGAGGCTGACATTCGTTTGGATATC
>JBCCZW010000663.1:0-2580 GCA_039186805.1 Verrucomicrobiota bacterium | reverse complement strand
CTGCCAGACATACCTTCACCGACCTCCATCTCGTGATCAATCTTGGCGAGACGACGTCCATCGGTCGCCACTAGACTAAGCTTGCCGGAACCTTCGCTGTCGTCTGCTTCGCTGAAATTGAAGAATACTCCGTTGAGCATGTAGCGGGTTTCGTCCGAAGACTCTGCGTAGGAAACGCTTTTCACCATGCTAGCGAGTATGCCTTGCTCTATGGTGAAGGAACGATCGTCGCTGAATTCTGGGAGTGCTGGGAACTCATCACGGCCGATACCCATGATTTTGAAATTCGATCCTCCCGATGCGATTTTCACCTGGTTGTTGGAGGAAGCCTCTACCTTCACGTCGGTGTTCGGCAGCTCCTTAACAATCGTCGCCAAACGCTTAACCGGGAGAGTTATGGCACCCGCCTCTTCGACATTCGCTTTGATTTTCGTGCAAATCCCAAGATCGAGGTTCGTAGTGGTGAGGGAAAGGGTCTCGCCATCGGCTTCAATCAGCACGTTGCTGAGGATCGGCATAGAGGCTTTCGATCCAACGACATTGAGGACTTGCTGCAAGCCGTTGCTGAAGTGATCGCGGGATATTTTGAATTTCATTGAGGCTAATTAGGTGGTTTTTGGAGTTCCTGACAATTACAATGGATAAGTACTTAATTAAAAAGTAAATGTAGTATCCCTATTATGCTCTGTGAGCACCACCAATAACCGGGTTAAGTGCTTGAGCGATAGGATTTAAACTAGGGATTTGTTCTGTGGATTAAGTTACGAATAGCGATCCAACAAAAAGGAACATGTGAAAAAAAACTCAATTTCACAGACTTATTGGGAAGTTTTTCGCAAAGAATTAGCAAATCGTTTACAAATGGTTTTAGCCCTTGGAAGCTGGCTTCTTTTTGAATCGGGTGCGTCTTAGCATCAACAGGTAGCGAACGACTCCGTAGAAGAGGTAACTGACGAAAACGAGCACCAGGCCGTACCACTGGTAGAGAAATAGTACGAGGCCTACGCAGAGAAGGAGAATGAAACTTCGGATACGGATCTTAGTCGTCCAATCGATCTTCTTAAAGCTGGGATAGCGGATGGGGCTAATCATCAGGTAGGAGATGAAGAGCATGAAGAAGGGGAGGAGGAAGGCCCACTTTTCTAAGCCGTGCTTGTTAATCATGAGCACGATGGTGGAAATCATTCCAGCAGCGGCAGGAACGGGAAGGCCGATGAAGTCAGTATCGGTTCTGTCGAAGTTTGCCGGATACACCGACGGGTGGGTAATGACGTTGAAGCGCGCCAAGCGAATACCCGCGCAGAGCAGGTATATGAAAGCAAGGGCGAGTCCAACTTTTTTGAAGAACACGGCTTCTCCAGGATTAAAGAGGAGGAAGAGCATCATGAGCGCGGGCGCTATGCCGAAGGTCACGATGTCTGCGATCGAGTCGAACTCCTTGCCAAAAAGCGATTCGCGTCCGCCCATGCGGGCCAGTCGCCCGTCGAGGGAATCGAAAAGCATTCCCCCAAGGATAAACATCACGGCATGAGTGTAGAGCACGTGAGTAGGGTCGAGGACGTCGTCGCTCAGCATCACGTTGAAGCGCGCTTGGATACATTTGATGATGGCGAAAAACCCGCAGAAGAGGTTGCCGGCCGTCATCAAGTTGGGGAGGAGGTAGATGCGACTGGCTTGGGATCCGTCGATTTGTGGAGAAGGACTGGGTTCGTTTTCGCTGTTCAAAACCAGATTATCGCGTGAGGGATGCCAGATACTTCCAGAACGAGGTTTCTTGTTCAATCAATTGTTCCTCGGAAATAGGCAGTTTAGTGCGGAAAATAAAATCGGTAAGCGTATTCTTGTGGAGGATGCAGAGCGTATGGAGTTCGTCCTTACGACGCTCGAAATAAATGCGATACTCGCCATCTGTGCGTAGACGGAAAATGTCTTTGCCTTCTCGAGAAAAGAGACCAACCGGTTCCTTTGGCTGCTGAAGCTGAGTCTCCGTAAGGTCGGTAAGAGGTTCTACGACCTCCAATTGCTCGAGCGTGTCCAATTTGTGGAGTTCGATAAGCGCTTGTTCGCTGAATGTGACCTGGAACATTTGGCGGGAAAGCTATGTAAGTGCTCTGTTTTTGGGATTTGGCAAGGATGGAGGTTGGATCTTTATCAAGATCCGCTACGAAAGATGGCGGAATTCGAGAGAGTTCCCAATTTCCCGCTTTTCCTACAGTGGCTTGCTCAACCGTCCTTTGTAGCTTCGCATCAGCTCCACATTGAATTCCAATCCGCCGGGCGTATTGAGACTTTGGAGAAGGGGAGCCTCGACGCCCATCTCGTTGAGGAGGGTGACCCCCGCCCGTTCTGCCGCCTCGGCAAGGTCACGGAGCTCCGGCGACACGTACGACGCGGTGACGAAGTGTTTCTTGTACTGGATACACGCCTTCGCTACCGGCGGATGCATCTGAGCCGGAAGCATGCTGATGACGAGGTCCGCGCGTTTGACCAGCGCGTCCCGGGCTCGAGTGTCACGCGCGTCGAGCTCGACCGCTCGCCCCCGCGGATGCTTTTCGATTCGCTCTTCCGCCTGGGCGACGG
>JBCCZW010000662.1:0-2582 GCA_039186805.1 Verrucomicrobiota bacterium | reverse complement strand
GCGAGTTGGAAAATACCATAGAACGGGCTGTGATTCTGTCCGATTCGGATTCAAAGATTTCTATGATGGCGCTGGGCTTGATGCCGATGGCGATGAACGTAGGGGCTCCGGTCGCGACGCAAAGTGAAGTCGCTGCGCCCGAGGCGGCCCAGCCGGTTTACGCTGGCGGGAGGCAGAGCAGTTTTTCGTCCTTTTCCCCTCCCGCATCCTTTGCCCCGTCTAATCCAGAAACGACCGTGTCTAAGCCTGCTCCCAGCGCTTCCCTTCCGGTGGGTTCTGATGGAGATTTGCTTCCCCTAGAGGAGATAGAAAAGCAACATATTCTCGCGACTTTGGAATCCACTGGCGCAAATAGAACCCAGGCCGCTAAGCATTTGGGAATTAGTATACGCACTTTGAGAAACAAGTTGGCAGCTTACCGTAAAGACGGTGAGTACATTCCCGGCGAAGACTAGGGCAATTGACTTTCTGCAGAGCATTAGGCCTAGGGTCGCTCCTCAAAGGGGTAGGTGACCTGAAGGGAGCGCGCGTCTTTTTCGGGGTTAGTTTTGGGCGTGTGCAGAAAGTGTAAAAATAGGGATCTCTAAGCTGGATCGCCTGAAGATTTTAATGGTTCCCTCAGGGAGAATAGGGAAAGCTGACTATGTTGCCGGGAAAACGCCTAGTTTGGGATGAAATTCTTTCTAAACCTTTCTGCGCGCAAAACGATATAAGTAGTGCGCCCAGAGAATTTCCCCAACTATGCAACAGACTTTTCCCATTTCTGATCACGAATTAGAGACGCTCGCCACGAATGCGGTTCGCAGCGTCTTCGACATGATGCTCGAATCCGACGCTGACATCAGCGATACGCTGAAGATCGACGAGGAAGCGTACGCGACTGGAATCCAGCTGCCGATCGATACCACTCAGACCCTGATAGCTGGGACAGTAGGCTTCATCGGAAAGATAACAGGAATCATCTACATTTTTATGGACCTCCCACTGGCCATGAAAGCGACATGCAAGTTGCTCGGCCTTGAACCTGAAGAAATCGAAAGCGAAGGCCACGAGACGGTTAATGATGCCATAGGCGAATTGACCAATATGATCGTGGGTACCTTCAAAAACGACCTCAGCAACAAGGGCTATGAGTGCCGCATGACGATCCCCTCAATTCTTCGCGGTTCGAACTACACGATTGAACCCGCGGAGGCCGCGCTTCGGCGCATCTATAAATACGAATGCGAAGGTCATTCCTTCGTACTCGATATTTTAATGAAAGAAGAAGAAGAGTAATTCAGCCATGCGTTTAAAAGTTCTCACAGTCGACGACTCAAAAACCGTCAGAATCATCGTAAAGAAAGCCTTCAAGACTTTCGATGCGGATGTACTAGAAGCGCAGAATGGTGTTGAGGGGCTTGCGATGGCAGCAAAGGAGTCCCCAGACATCATCCTGCTTGATATTACGATGCCGGTTATGGATGGCGTCGAGATGCTCACTAAGCTCAAGTCAGACCCCGTACTGAAGACGATCCCCGTTATCATGCTGACTGCGGAAGCAGGCCGCGAAAACGTCATGAAGATCGCCAAGATCGGCGTTCGCGACTATATCGTTAAGCCCTTTAAGGAAGAGGTATTGGTAGACAAAGTCAGTCGCGTAGTAGACTTGCGTCCTGCTGGCGAAAGCGAGCCGACCCAAAAGAAGATCGACGACCCGATTGATATTCTCGTGGTCGAAGACAAGCCTGCGATCATCGAGCAAATCCGCAATGGATTCGCGCATACGCCTTGGAATGTGAACGGCGTAGCATCGACTGGCGAAGCCATCGATTTCTGTCAGAAGAAGGTGCCCGACTGTATCCTGATTAGCCTTACGATCCCTGACGACGCTGCGATCACTTTGTTCCGTATCGTTCGCTCAAATGCGAAGACGAAGTACGTGCCTCTCTTTGGCCTCTCTGTTAAGACTGCCCAAGAAGAGCAGCAACGCGCTCAGCAGGCGGGCTTCAGCACCATCATTACCAAGCCAATCGATTTCCAGGATTTGGAAAACAAGATCGGCAAGGCGGTCAACCTCGACACGTCTGGAAAGTACTTCGGTTTCGACGGACCTTTCCTCACGGTGAAGCTGCCAGGTCAGTGCAATGCATCGGTCGTCAACGAGGTGAGCAACTACCTCAAGACGAAGACGAGCGAGGCGGTCGACCAAGGTATTTCGAACGTGATCTTCGACACTCAAGAAGTCGATGGTTTGAACATGGAAGTGATCAAGCTTCTCCTTCAGTCGATGAAGCTCTGCCGCGATCTCAGTCTGAGCTACTCGCTTGCTGGCAATGCTCAGGTGGTTGAAGACTCGAAGAAGTTCGAAGAGTCCAAAGATTGGGTCTTCTGCGATTCGGTCGATGCGGCGAAAGCGATGCTCTAGGAGCGATCGCTTGCGCTTAAGAATTTCTAAACCCGCTAGTTCTCGGATCTGGCGGGTTTTTTGCGCTTCGGTTCGAATGTCTCAGCGCTTTTTTGCCATTTGTCGGGTGTAGAGCCACCAGCCGATGATCAGCGCGTAGAATCACCAAGGGCAAAATCTTCTCCTTGTGGTGGTT
>JBCCZW010000661.1:0-2585 GCA_039186805.1 Verrucomicrobiota bacterium | reverse complement strand
GTCGGCATCAACGAGATCATCGAAAAGTCAGAAACGGCCAAGGCCACTTTCTATAATCACTTCCCGAGTAAAGAGGCCCTCTGCGCCGCTTGGCTCGGAGATACGCATGACCGATCGGAGATCTTCCACGACAAGCTCGCAAAAGAGGACAAAGACCCTCTCCAAAAAGTCCGCGACTATTTTCTGTCTCTCAAAGATTGGATGAGAAACAACACTTACCAAGGCTGCCCCTACTCCAATACCGCCGCCAACGAATCCGGAAACACTCCCCTCATCCAAGAAAAGATCACCGAACACAAAGTCTTCCAAAAAGATTTTTTCCTAGGGCTCGCCCACTCATTTGCTCAAGGAGTCGAAGCTCGGAAACTGGGCCACGCCTTGTTCCTCCTTTACTCGGGAGCGACGACTGAGGCCCGCAACTTAAAAGCCAGTTGGCCTATAGAAGAGGCCGCTGAAACGGCAACCGCGCTCTGCAAAGCAGCCGCGAATAGCTGATCTAGAAACGCAAGCAGACCTCTCTTCAAAGACAGAGGTGTATCCAAAATTAACATCCATCGGCCTGGTAGATACGCCCAAGCCTGACTGATCCACTGTATCCATCTATCCTTACAAAAAAAGAAAACCAACCATACTTACATCCAATGAAAACCAAAACGAGAAACATTATCTCATGGGTCGCCCAAGCGACCGTAATCGTCATCCTAGGCCAATCATTGTTTTTCAAATTCACCGCCCACCCCGAGTCTGTAGCCATCTTTACAGACCTCAATGCGGAACCCTTCGGCCGGATCGCCGTCGGCATCGCTGAGCTCATTACTTGTATTCTCCTGGCTCGCAGCCTCACCGCTCCCATTGGAGCGCTAATGGGCGCCGGCACCATGGTCGGAGCGATCTTCGGACACTTTACCGCCATCGGTTGGGAAGGCGCTCGTGGCGAACTCGGGGCAATGGCCATCGCGGCTCTGATCGCCAGCATCGCAGTCTTATACCTGCAGAAAGACAAAATTCCTCAATTGCTGAAACTAATCCAGACTTCCAAACTGAAGACGGCTGCCGAATAGCAGATAAACTAATCCATAATTTGAATACACATCAATCTCATGAAAAACATCTACATTGCATTCTTCGCCCTGTTTCAGGTCGCATCGCTTTCTTTCGCCGGAGCAAAAGCTCAACCGAATGATCACCCCACAGCGCTAAGCGGTTACGACGCCGTTTCCTATCTCGCCGAAATGAAGGCGAAAAAAGGAGACATGGATATTTCGGTAAAATGGATGAACGCCACATGGCAATTTTCAAGCGAAGCGAATAAGAAGGCGTTTCTGGAAAATCCTGAAAAATATGCTCCCGCTTACGGAGGAAGCTGCGCTCATGCAGTCCGAAACGGCAAGACAGAAGCTGCCAACCCCGCCTGTTTCGTCATCGAAGCCGAACGCCTCTTTCTCCTCGCCTCTACAAAGCAAGTAGAAGCATTTAAGAAAGACCTAAAGGCGAATATCGAGAAGGCCGACAAGAACTGGCTAAGCTTAGACTACGAGTTGAAATACTGAGAACAACCGATATCCATCAATATCAGACCGCAAAAGCCCACTGCCTACAATCGCATTGGGCTTTTCGTTTTTCATATCTAAGACGAAAAGTAAAACGGCTAACCCAGCTTCACTCCCGCATCTAACTTATACATCCTTACACTACTATTCTAGCGTATCCGGCTTATCCATACCAATCGCTCGCCTTAAATTAGCAACTGCGATGATATGGCGGTAATTCGCTTCTAGACCATTAGTCCGCGACTCAGTCAAAGAAACCTGCGCCTCCAATACATCCAGCTGATTTATCGATCCCGCAGCATAACGGCTGTTCGCTAGCCTAAGAGCCTCCTCAGCCTGTTCCACCCCCTTGTCGGCCGCGGCCACCAATTCCTGAGCCTCCTGAAATTCGCTCATTGCCTGACGCACCTCGACTTCGATCTCCAAACGCAGACTCTCTTTGTCGATCCGCGCCTGCTCCAACCGCGACTTCGCCTGCCTCATCTTGCCATGCCTCTCTGAGCCATCGAAGATATCCCAACTAGCGACAACGCCAACGGACCAACCCCCCAAACCGTCGTCAAACGAATCCGAAGCCAGACTCTTCCGACTCCCGTAGCTGCCAACCAAATCCACGCTTGGCAAATAGTCGGCTTTCGCGATATCCACGCCTGCTCCTCGAGCTTCCTCAATCAAGCTCAAACGTTCCAATTCCGACCGATTTGCCAAAGCCTGCTCCAAACTTATCGCGAGATCGAACGCAGCGGGAACGTAATCCAAATTTCCTAAAAACTCAGGCACCTTGTCCAAATTTCCCGGATCGCGACGATAATTGACGTAGCCAATGCTCTGACGGAGTTGCTCGATCGCTATGCGAAAAGCGCTTCGCCTCTGAATCAACGCCGGCTGAGCATTGGCCAATAATACTTCAGCGCGCAACACCTCGAAATCGGAAACCGTTCCCGCTGCCAAACGATTCCTGGCATCCTCCAACGCCTCCTCGAGCAAGCCCACATTTTGCTCCTCGACCAAAATCTGCTCGCGGGCCAAAAGCGT
>JBCCZW010000660.1:0-2590 GCA_039186805.1 Verrucomicrobiota bacterium | reverse complement strand
GTGAAGTCAACCCACTCAAGGCAATCCCTAATCCCCAGATAAATAACACTTTCCACAAGCTCATGACCTTAAAAATCAACTAGTTTGTAAAACGCACCCAGAACCAATTCACCATTTTTTGAAAACTTGAATTTTTTTTGAATGCCCTCCATCGTTTCGCATCTAAATAACCGATGCCGAATAGCCGCGATCCAAAGTTCACGATTGAGGAGCTAATGCAGCTCAAAAAAAGGGAACGTCCCAGCCCCGAATTCTGGACCACTTTTGAGCGGGAACTCCACATTAAGCAACGCAAGCTTCTCCAGCAGCAACCTGTCGACGAATCGACATTCGAAAACGAATTCTGGCGGCGTTTCAAGCGAGTGACCGCCCTCTGTACCGCAACCGTTTCGTGTGGGGCTCTCGGATTCATAGTCGTCAACAACCTTTCTACCACCGCCGAGAAGCCGCAAACGGCTCTGGATTCGCCAACCGAAGTGGCAGCGTCGGAAGTCGATAACCCCGCAATCCCAATCGCGACCGAAGCGCCGCGCTTTGAAGTGGCTGTCGGCGAACCTGTCATCGCGGCCGTCGAGCCCTCCACTGAGCTAATCGAAACGAAACTTCCCGGCGAAGAGTTGATGGCATCCCTGCCTGCTCCAACCGCAATCCCGGTCAGCCATTCACCCAAAGCCGCTTCCATAGCGGCAGGCATCGATGAACCGGTTCCTCTCCTCGATCTCGAGAAATTCCGCACTGACATTGAGGACTTCGATCCCGAATCGGCCCTCGCATCACTTTCCCTATCAGCCGACATTGGATCAGGTATCGAAGACCGATATACTCACCCCCTCAGCGACTTGGGATATGCTTTCGAGAATGAATCCACCTCCCGCCGCAATGTTCTCGACCGCATTTCAAGTTACGACCGCAAAGCAGACTTTTTCAACCGCAGCTCAAGCTCCGAGGTGAAGCTCGATACGGTCTCACTCAGATTTTAAGATTCGAAGGAATTTACCCCCAAAGCCCGCTCGGCCCGAGCGGGCTTTTTCTTTGCCCATATCAAAGCAACCCAAGCATCAGCGAATCGCGTTCCTCCATCCACCGCCGACCCTTTTCTTAACCTATAGCATTGCTGCCTCAAGCCTCGCGCCCAAAAGTCTTCCTCACCCATGGACGCCCCATTCACCGATAGAGTCGCTAACATTGCACCCGAAGGAGCCTACCGGGTCATGGCCAAAGCTCAGGAGCTCGAAGCGCAAGGAAAAGAAATCCTGCACCTCGAAATTGGACAACCGGATTTTCCCACCTTCCCGCCTATTTGCGAAGCCGGCAAAGAAGCCATTGACCAAGGCTACACCCGTTATAACCCATCGGCTGGATACGGAGACCTAAGAGAAAAGATTGCCCACATCCGCAGTGAACAAGGCTACCCAACCGCAGCTTCGCAAGTCGTGATCGGACCTGGGGCCAAACCCGGACTCGTCTTCCCTATCTTAGCGATCGCCCAAGCGGGAGACGAAATTCTCTATCCCGACCCTGGCTTCCCAACCTATCGTTCCTCCATAGAACTCGCATCCGCCACCCCTGTACCCGTTCCGCTGGTCGAGGAGAACAGCTTCTCCTTCGACCTAGAAGCGCTCGAACGACGCATCACTTCCCGAACCAAGCTGCTCATCCTCAACTCCCCAGCGAACCCCACCGGCGGGATCATCCCGCAATCCGATCTCGACGCGATCGCCAGCATATCGCGTCAACATGGCTTCTGGATACTCAGCGACGAAATCTACAGTCGCCTCATTTACGACCTCAAACAACTACCCAGCATCGCCTCCCACGCCGATCTCCAAAATCGGCTCATCATCGTAGACGGTTTTTCCAAGACCTACGCGATGACCGGTTGGCGCCTCGGCCACGCCATTATGCCCGAAGCGCTTGCCGAAAAAGTAGAGCTACTGCTGATGCACTCCATCGGCTGCACCGCGGGCTTCACTCAAAAGGCCGGACTCGCAGCTCTAGACAAGACAGATGACTATGTTGAGGAAGTCGTAAACGAATACAGAACCCGCCGCAACCGCTTCATTGATGGGCTCAACCGTCTCGAAGGCGTAGACTGCAAAAAGCCCGACGGAGCTTTCTACGCTTTTCCCAATGTATCCAAGCTGGGAATACCTTCCGATATTCTCGCCAACCGCCTTCTAGAGGAAGCGGGGATCGCCTGCCTTTCAGGCAAAGACTTCGGGCCCGGCGGCGAGGGGTACCTGCGATTCAGTTACGCCACGGGTCAAAATACCCTTGATCGTTGCATTGACGCCCTCGGCGAGTTTATTTCAAGGATCTAAGTCGAGCCTACCAAAGCTCAAGCCGCAACCCCGCCCTCATGAATGCCGCCCAAGATCTGAAAGAAAAACGCTTCGCCATGAGGCTCTCTCTATGGATCGGCTTCGGCATGTTCGTGATCAAGTCTTTCGCCTACTACTACACGAATTCGTCGGCCATACTAAGCGATGCTGCCGAGTCTGTAGTTCACGTAGCCGCCGTCGCATTCGCCGCCTACAGCCTACGTCTTTCCACAAAGCCGGCCGACCAAGAGCATCCCTACGGACATAGC
>JBCCZW010000659.1:0-2598 GCA_039186805.1 Verrucomicrobiota bacterium | reverse complement strand
TTCCAAGCGCCTTGTTTGCTGCCATGGATGACCGCGTATGAAAACGTGATGCTGGGGGTAAAACGCTCTTACTCCCATGAGTCGAAGGCGATCAAGAAGCAGATCGTCGAGTACTCTTTGAGCGCGGTTGGTCTAGCGGATGCGATGCATAAGTATCCGCGCGAGATGTCCGGGGGCATGCAACAGCGCGTTGGTATCGCGAGAGCGATCGCTCTGAAGCCGAAGGTCCTCTTGCTTGATGAGCCCTTTGGTCGTCTCGATTCGCTGACGCGGATGGAGCTGCAGGACGTGATTCTGGACATTCTCGATCGCGAAAAGATTACGACGATGCTTATTACCCACGACCCTGACGAGGCCGTCTTCATGTCGGATCGCATTTGTATGATGACCAACGGTCCCGGCGCGAAGGTGGGCGAAGTGATGGAGATCGATTTCGAGCGTCCACGCGATCGTCAGGAAATTATGGGTACAGATGAATTTTTCGAGTACCGCCGCCGTTTGATTCAATTCCTCGACGATTGCGAAGAGGAGAAAGAGGAGCGCCGCAAGCTGAAGGCGGGACCTGATGCGTTAACGCAGGAGAAGAAGAGTTCCTCAAAAGACGAAGACAAGGAGGAGCCCGCCAAGGTAGCCGTTTGAATTTATATAATCTCTCGGAGTCTGGGCGGCGCGTCACTTCGATGATGCAAGCGAGCGGCGTGCCGTCCTATCCGTTTCCAATCTCAAAATAATATTCCCTTAATCCACACACATTCTGAAAAGAGTGTTTTTATGAACCGAAATTTGGATGCGAAAGCGTCCCTTTATCAGACTGAAAAAGAAAATAATACGATGAAAATCCTAGTTAAAACACGCGGCGCAACGCTCGCACTCATGGCAGGGGTCCTCGGCTTTTCCAGCGTGGCTCAAGCAGATACAATTAAAGAAATGATTGATGGCGGCAAGGCTAGCCTGAACGTTCGTACTCGCTACGAGTTCGTGGATCGCGCTGGTGGACTTTCCGACATCAACGGCTACAGCGTTCGTACTCGCTTGGGCTTGTCTACTGCTGAGGTAGAAGGCTTCAAGGCGATGCTTGAACTCGAAGACTTGAGCTTCAATAATGATAATGATCGCCCCGGACTCGACGTCCCTACCACGGAAATCAATCAAGCTTGGGTTTCTTACAAAGGCGAAGGTTTCTCCGGAAAGCTCGGTAACCAAGTCTATACCTTGGACGACCACCGCTTTATCGGCCACGTTGGCTGGAGACAGAACATTCAAACTTTCGACGCTCTAACCTCCACTTTCGACGTGGGAGACGCGGGCAAGATCAACGCGGCTTACCTGTCTCGCGTGAATCGCGTCAACGCGACGGCTCAAGACCTCGATGGTTTCCTCTTAAATGGTTCCTTCAAGGTAGCTGAAAAACATACTTTGACTGGATTCGCTTACCAGCTTGAGTTCGACAATTGGGTCAACATGTCTACGACTACTTTCGGCTTTCGGGCAGCGGGCAAGTTTGGAGGCCAGCAAGTTTTCGATTATGCGTTCAGTTACGCGAGCCAGTCCGATGCGGGTGACAATCCAATGGATATCAGCCTTTCCTACATAGATGCTTCCATCGGCACATCGGTGGGCGGCGTGGGATTAAAGATTGGATATGAGTCCATGGAGGGCGATGGCAATTGGGGCTTCACGACTCCACTTGCGACGGTACATAAGTTTGCTGGATTCGCGGACGTATTTGCAGCTCGCTCGATCGGTCTTGCCGATGGTCTACCGGATGGCTTGGTCGATACCTACTTTTCGGTTAAGTACAGCTTGCCTATCGGCAACGGCATACCGGTGACTGCGATTTACCACTTGTTTGAAGCCGAAAACGAGGGCGGCGATCTCGGTGACGAAATCGACTTAGTCGCAACGTATAAGCTCAACGAATACACTCTCCTGCTTGCCAAGTATGCATACTACGAAGCTGAATCTGGCAACACTGTCGGCTATGGTGGAGCGGATTCTTCTATGTTCTCCATGGAAGCGAACTTTACTTTCTAGTCTCGACGATTTGAGATTTAATTTGAGTTAGAGCAAAGGCCCGCTGTTAGGCGGGTCTTTTTTTGTATCAGAGTCTGAGATGGGGAGCGCCGACTTTCTTATCTATTCTAAGACACTTTCTGGTAATCCCGACTTGCCTAGAGGGGTCATCGGGATTGCTGTAGTGATATGAGTATTTGTGGTAGATGTGTGTATCGCTTTTTGTTGGGAGCATTTATCGTTGCAACGGGGAGTCTCTTGTGGGCCCAAAAAGAACCTACGCTCGCCGCATACGAAGGTTTCGAAGCGTTCGAACTCTATGATCAGGGCTTAAGGTTGCTATACGGAATCGACGGGGTTGAGACTAACCGCGCCTTTGCGATGGAGCTTTTAAAGAAGGCCGCCAGCGAGGGATTCGGACCTGCTTATAATCTGTTAGGTTCGCAGCTCTTGGAAGGAAATGGATGGTTTTCCAGTCCGCGAAAGGCGAATCGAATGTTTGAAAAGGGAGCGGCCTTGAGGGACCAGCAGTCTCTTTTCAATTTGGCGTATTCTTATCGTTCGGGTCGCGGCGTTAAAAAGGAC
>JBCCZW010000658.1:0-2611 GCA_039186805.1 Verrucomicrobiota bacterium | reverse complement strand
GGATCACATTCTTTTCCTAGTAGAGGCCTCTGGCGGTATGGTTGCCGACAACATTGAGCAAGCGGCCGAGATGATGGAAGAAGATGATGAGACGAAGCAAAATTCGGACAAGTGGGTTCGGGTTAAAAAGGGACTTCGATGGATGATCGCGAATCTGAAAGAAGGGGCATCATACAAGATCGTTTTTTTTAATAAGGATGTGATGCCTGTGGAGCTCAGCTACGGTCAGGTTTGGTTTGATCCTTACGACAAGGAGGTGACTTTGGATGTCTTGGAAAAAATCGACGAGGTCGTCCCCGAGGGCGGCGCAAACCTTGAGAGGGCGTTCGATATGGTCGATGAGTTCGAGATTGACCCGGATCGCATCGTGTTGATTGCGGATGGACTGCCAACGCAGGCGGATAGTTACCAGATGCCGAGCGCCCCGGACGACCATGATCGGATGAACGCTTTTAGGGCGGCAAAGAAGGCGCTGAATACCACGGCTCCGGTGAATGTGCTTTTGTATCCGATGATGAACGACCCAGGCGCCGCAGTTTATTTCTGGAGACTTACGGATGAATATGGGGGCGCGATGGTTTGCCCCAGCAACTCCTGGCCGAATATATGAGCAAGCGAACGAAAAAGCAGACCAACGTTTTCAGCTTGTCGTTTTTGGACTGCATTTGCTGCGGGTTCGGAGCCATCATCCTGCTTTTCGTTATTTCCATGGGAGTGAAGTCGCGAGAAGAGCAGAAGTTGAAGCTTGTATTGGAAAGAAGCATACAGCAAATGCACCGCATGCTTAATGATTACTCGACTCAGGTAGAGGTGATCGATCAGCTTTTGGCGATTGAGATCGAGAAAGCGGAAAAGTTGAAAAAAGAAGAGGAAGAGCTAGACAAAATTATCGCGAAGCTGGAAGAACAGTTTAACGACAAGGAGTTCGCGAAAGACAAATTGCTCACAGAATTGGAGGAAATGGAATCCGAAATGGTGGTGATGCAGGAAGACATCGAAATCGAGCAGGACGTAATCGAGCCGACGCCTGTGGGGATTCCTGTAGAAAGCAATCATATCGCATTCGTTATCGATACCTCCGGCAGCATGCGAGACTCTAGCACGGGTCTGATCTGGAGTTACGTAGTTCAGAAATTCAAGGAAACGCTAGATTCCTACCCAGAAGTTAAAGGTATTCAATTATTGGATGCAGATGGTCATTTTATCATGGGACGCAGCATGAGAAGCCGTTGGATGGAGGATACGCCCGAGACGAGACAATACATGGTGCGCTCGGTGCGATTGTACCCTTATGAAAGCGACAGTAACCCGGTGCCTGGGATCGTACGCGCGATTCGACTATTGGGCGAACCCGACAACGAGGAGATGAAAATGGGCATCTATGTTTTTGGGGATGAGTTTGCGGGCAAGTCTGACAGAGTTCTCGGGCCTTTGGAAAAACTGAATCGGAATGCGGATGATGAGGTGGTTGCGCGGATCAATGCGATCGGATTTCCTAATATGATCAACCAAGCGCTTTCACTCGGGCAGACGGGATTGAAGTTCGCCAACTTGATGCGGGAGCTCACTTACGCGCACGATGGAGCGTTTGTAGCATTAGAGCGTGAGCAGCTGAAAGAATTCGACGCTGAGCAGAGAAGAAATAATCCTTATCCTGTTCCGAGGCGCCCGAGTGGGCCTTCGATCATTTTCGGGCCCTAGGATTTTTTGGCCGAGGGCCTAATCTCACCGTTCTGAAAACGAATTCATCTTCGCGCGGAGGAGCGGTTTGAGAAGGTATTCTAGAATGGTCTTCTTACCTGTCTTAATGTCAACTTCGACCGTCATGCCGGGCATTATCTCCAGTTCGCTTTCATTGTTCCGCAGAGAGCGTCCGCCGGTGCGCACTTTAATTTCGTAGTAGCTTTCACCTCGCTCGTCTTCGAATGTGTCGGCGCTTATTTGCTCGACGGTTCCTTCGAGTCCGCCGTAGATGGAAAAGTCGTAGGCTGTGAGTTTGACGGTCGCTTTTTGGTCTTGGCCGATAAAGGCGATGTCAGCGGGAGAAATGCGGGCTTCGACCAGGAGCGTGTCGTCGACGGGCACGATTTCAATGATGGGCTCGCTAGGGCGTATGACGCTCCCGGGTGTGGAAAAATGAACTTTGTTTACGATGCCGCGAACGGGAGAGCGAAGGGTGGAACGCGTGATTTTGTCGCGGTAGGCGCGGAGCGTCTCGTTGATTTGCTCTAGTCGGGCGTTGAGTTCGTTGCGCTCGGTTAGGACCTGGTTGAGATAGTCCGTGCGAGCTTTGATAATCTGTCCTTGGATGTCGTTCTCGGCGTTTTCGAGGCGAAGGAGTTCTATTTGAGAAACGATTCCATCGGCTGCTAGAGGGCGGGTTATTTCGAGCTCTTTGGTCTTGATAGCAAGGCTCTTTTCTAGATGCGCGATACGTCCCTCGACGCTTTCTCGACGGCTGGCGAATAGTTGGGTCTCCGTTTCGATGAGATCCGGACGGTTGACTTGTATTTGCTCTGGAAATACAATTTGCTCTTTGTGGGCCGCTTCTGCTTGGAGGCGAGCTATCGAGGCGACAAGATTGTCTCTTTGAGAGGTCGCTTCTTTGAAG
>JBCCZW010000657.1:0-2614 GCA_039186805.1 Verrucomicrobiota bacterium | reverse complement strand
TTATTCTCATTATAACCTATCCCATAAACTCGAACGTTGCGGTTGCGCGGGTGCTGCGCGGTGGCGTGGCTAACGTCGCCAGAGCTTAGCTCCCGCTTAGCCCTTTCCGTTTTCGCGCTTAGGCTACGGCGAGACATGCGGGGCTGATTTTCTTGCGAGCCTGCGCAGCGTTCTGCTCAAGAACTACCGAGGCCGCAGGTCGACACCCCGCCAATACTTCCAGTATGTAATTGTCGCATGAATACGCACGCTCGATACGCTTTTTGAGAGCGCCTTGCTCAGACCCGCAAGAACTCTCAGCGGCAACATTCGAGGTTTAGGGATAGGTTCCAGATACTCCTGGAGCGATTCCAATAAGCGCTGTGGTAATCATAAAATCGACCTTGGCATTGTAGAGGCGGTCGTTGACTGCGTTTACATCGATCAAAGGGGGACTTATCGTTTGGATATTCTCTAAGGTAGAGGAGAAGAAACTGAGTGGGTTGCGGATTTGTTCGGCGATTTTTAGACTTAGGGTCTTTCTCGGTCTAGTCATGGTCGATCTCTTGGGCGGTGGGGCCTCCTCCGGCGGGGGCGGAAGCTAGGGCGGCCTTGAGGGTTTCGCCTTCTGCTTTGAAGTCAGCGAGCAAGGAGCGGAACCAGTCGACAGTCGAGGCGTATCGAGGTTTTCCGTACAAGTTTGTTCGCTGATAAGGATCGGTGGGGTTGTGATAGAGTTCGGAGTCGTCGCCTTTTTCGATGAAGCGGTAGTTTTCAGTCTTCATGTATTCGGTATTTCCGTACTTCATGAAAATAGGCTTATTCCATTCGGCGGATTTGGGGTTGTCGAGGAGTTGCTTGAGGGAATTTCCTTGGGCGGTGGGATTAGGAGCGAGTCCGCAGAGTTCGAGGAGGGTGGGATAGAGATCTTGGAGGCTAACGGATTTGCGACAGGATTGGCCGTTTCCGTCGGATGAGGGATCGTAGATGATCATGGTGGTGTGGTTGGCCTCGTCGTTGACTGAGAATTTGCCCCAGTGGCCTTTTTCGCCAAGCGACCAGCCGTGGTCGCCGACGAAGATAATGATTGTATTGTCTTTGTGGGTACTGGCGTTGAGGGCATCCAATAGGACGCCCACGTTGTGGTCGGCGAGGGCGCAGGCGGCTAGGTAGGCGTGGATGGCGTCCTGCCATTTATCGTTGGAGACGATTTCTTGGTGGATGCGGTTGCCTGGTTCGTCTGAGATGGCGTCATAGCCGGGAGGGGGAGCGAGGTTGGAGGAGTCGATTTTGTCCCAGAACTCCTTGGGGCTGTTCCAAGGCATGTGTGGGCGGAAGAGGCCGCAGGCTACGAAGAATGGCTTTGGATTGTCGTAGTTGGCGATGAATGCGGCGGTTTGCGTGGCAAGAGCGAAGTCGTTGGTATTGGAGAGCGTCATGGGTTCTCGGTTACCGCTCCATTTGTAGTTGCTTTTTGAAGTCAATCCGAAGCGTTTGTAGCCGCCGCCGTTAGCGCCGGTCGCCTGCGGATTGAGCTCTCGCCAGTTGGCCGGGTCTACGTGGGGGTTCTTGGGGTCCATGCGTCCCGGATGCCAGAGCTTGCCGCCGCCGTAGGTATAGTAGCCGTTTTGGGCAAAGTACTGGTGGAGTGAGGTGATGTCTTCGAAGCCGGGGACGTCACGGATAAAGGGTTCGCCGTTACGGGAGATGCCGGAGGCGATAGGGTGGATACCGGACCAGAGGGCATTGCGGGAAGGGTGGCAGACGGGGGAGGACGAGTGGGCGTCAGTGAAGAATACGCCGGCATCGGCGAGAGCGTCGATACGGGGGGTATTCGCTTGAGGGTAGTAGCCATTTTTGCCCGTCCAGTAGTTGAAATCGTCCGCCATGATGAAGAGGACATTTTTCTTGGCCGCGGCGGTAGTGTTGAGGAGTAAGGTCGTGGATAGAACGAAGATTAGCGTGTGGATAAGCGTATTGAGCGAGAGCATTGGAGTTATATGCAAAGAAGGAGGGGCTTAGTATCGGTTGTTTTGGCAGCGCTTCGAGTTTCGGGTTGGAATAGATGCGTAAGTATTCTAGTTGCAGAGAATGCGAATCGACTAGTTGAGTCGCAACGAACGAGAAATTTGACCGTAAAGCAGGTTGTGGAGACGGCAACCGATTTCATATCATCCAGGACTGCGGCGTTATTTGGAACCGTTCTGCCGTTTATTTAGCTGCAGGCCGATCGAAGAGAGGGAAAGACCGAAAAGCGCTGAAGAATTTTGAACCGCTGATGGCGCCAATAGACACAGATGATCAGAAATTTGGATACGAGGGAAGAATTTGATCCAGAATTGCGGATGGGCGCTATGGTAGTCCAGCGATAGCAAGTCGGTGGAGAGAAACGCCTTGCGGCTGGACCGCTAACGGGGCGTTTTCTGAGGGCATTCCATGGACGTCCATGATGAAATTTCGCGAAGGGAGGTAGAAGTCGATAAGAGATCTACTTTGAAGCATAGCGGTCCGTCATTCCAATCGAAACCTGCGGTTTCTTTCGTTTTCTCCCCTCGAAATATTTCAATATTCCTCGGGTCGAAAGCCGAAATTTTGCCTCAAATTGCTCCCGAATCGACTCGTTCCGGATTTTGTC
>JBCCZW010000656.1:0-2621 GCA_039186805.1 Verrucomicrobiota bacterium | reverse complement strand
ATTTCTGCAGCGGGGGAGACGCTTGCAGAAAGGCGGGAGTGTGGCTACGCTGAATATTGAAACGTTTGTGAGGAGATGGGAGGTCCATCCAATCAAATGGGCTTTGCCGCCCGCATCTCCCTTAGGCGATGGTTTGTTGGCTGAGGAGCTGCTCGAAGCGATCATAGCCTTTCAGGTTGTTCAGGTCGGGGTCTTGGAGAAGCCAATTGAAATCGTCGTAGCCGAGCTCGAGGGCTTTTTCGAGGGAAGCGACGGCGTCTTTCTTGCGACCGAGTAGAGAGAGGCTGCAGGCGAGGTTGTAGCGGATGCGAGCGTCTTGGGGGCGGATGCGAGAGAGTTTGCGGTCGATCCGGAGAGCTTGTTTCGAAATATGGTATTTGGAGTAGAGGCCTCCGAGAAGCTCGAGAGCTTCAATGTCGCGTGGATTATTTTGGATGACGTTTTCGAAAAATTTGATATCGAACGCGTCGTTCTCTTCGATTCGCATTGAGGTGCGACCGTAGAGAGTCGGCAGCGCTCTGCAAGCGTTGTATTCGAATTCTTGGGAAAAACGGTACCGAAGGGTAATTAGGAGATCTCCGTTTGAACGCCGGTTGTGGCGTCTCTAGGGGCTGAGCGCTTCTGCTTACAGAGGGGAGTGGCGGCGCCTAGAGGACCTTATGTCCGATCTGCAAAGCCCCTAGAAAAAACTAATTTTCTGCTTGATGACATAATGACGAATGCCGTTCGGGCGCCGTATTATTAAGGTATAACTTTATACCTCGTCGTGGGTCGAGGGTTCGCAAGGCGGGCTACGGGATACGACGGCATCATAGTAGAAATAAACTAACTCAATCATGAACAAACCTGTACTTAAACTTTTACTACTCGCGTTTGCGATCGTGGCGGCTCCTTTTGCCGCCATGGCTGAAGACGAACAGCTGAAGGGCGAAGTCGTTTCGGTTGGCGAAAACGCGGTGACTCTTCTCCTTACTTCTAGCGATTTGGCTGTGAAGGAAGGCGACTGGGCACTCTTTTCAAATAAGATTTCCGAGACGGAAACCGAAGTCGCTCGGGGCGAAATTTTTCAAATTGTCGATGGATCGATCGTAGTGGGCATTCAACGCGATTGGATTGAAGTCGGTTCTGAGGCTGTGATCCTACCGCGAGCTCCGATACATGAATGCGACGAGATCTCTGCGATTCCCGGAGATGCCTTTTCGATGGTAGAAGAGGGTGTACGCAACGAAGCCTTGGAAGTTAAGGTGGCGATTGCGGCCTGTCGCGAGGCCATTACAGAGTTCCCGAAGGAACCTCGTTTTCACGCTCAATTGGGTCGCGCTCTTCAAGTTTCCGAGAAGCCAGCGAGCGCTGTGCTTTCCTATCAACGCGCTTTGGATGTCGCGCCTGACTATCCAGTCGTGCTGCATCGCTTGGCTATGATTCGCTATGCGGGTCCTGAAGAACTTCGGGATTTCGAGACGGCTCGCAAACTATTCACTCGGGCGGCTGAGCTGGGTTATGACGCAGCGATGGCGACGCTCGGCGCTATGTGTCGCGACGGTGAAGGCGGAGACGTCGATTACAAGGCGGCGGCTCATTGGTTCAGCATTGCGGCAGAAACGGGCGACGCGGATTCGATGAACGCCTTGGGCGAATGCTTTCAGAACGGATGGGGCTCGGAAATCGATGTGAGCCAAGCTCTCCTTTGGTATCGCAGTGCAGCGGAGTTGGATTCTTCTCGAGCGATGCGTAATCTGGGCAATGCCTTTGCGAATGGCCTTGGCGTTTCGCAGAACGATGCGAAAGCTTTTGAGTGGTACCGTAAGGCCGCTTTGAAGGAAGACGGCGAGTCGCTCTATTGGATCGGCGTTTTCCTCCGCGAGGGTCGTGGAACGGAAGCGAATTTTGATCACTCTATGGAGTCCTTGAACCTCGCAGCTAACCTTGGCAATGCTAAGGCGATGCGTGAGCTCGGACGTATCTATTACGAGGGTACGTTGGTTAAGAAGGATTACAATATTGCAGCGGTTTGGTACCAGAAGGCTGCCAAAAATGGAGACACAGGCGCTCAATTTAACCTCGGCATCATGACGGAGAAGGGCTTGGGAACGGAACGCAATCGTCAGCTAGCCATCGAGTGGTACCGCAGCGCGGCAAAGAAGGGACATACTGGTTCGCAACAACGCCTTTTAGCGCTTAAGCAAGACTGGTAGGTCTCTCCGCTAAATCAAATTTCATCTGATATGTTTTAGTCATCTTTGGGTAGGCGGTCGGCATTATTGTAGTTGTCGTAGTGGGTCTATGACTACAAATGGGGAACGTCGGTCGCCTGCCTGGGATTTTCTTGGTTAAATTGTAGTAGTTTGTAGATAGTGAAAGACGCCTCTTTTAGGGGCGTCTTTTTTTATCTGGTTTGGGTTCTAATACCCGCCGCTTGCAGCGAGTCGGAGTTCCCTCGACTTTCGCTACTTGGTGGTAGATTGACTTGGCAAGAGAGATCCTAATTGAGTGCCTTCGAATACTCCGCTCCTTGCGGCGGGGATGTTTATTTTTTACTGGGCTTGGACGATTCGCAGTTCGTCTCTCCCAAAACGGTTTATGGCTCGACTTGAACGGATCGGTTACAAGCGCCGCTTTTT
>JBCCZW010000655.1:0-2637 GCA_039186805.1 Verrucomicrobiota bacterium | reverse complement strand
TCCGTGTCATTTCCTGCTGGATACGTGACCGATCCCCGCGAAGATTTGAACCCGTTTACTTCAGTTGGTATCGGCAACTGAAGAGAACTCTCTTGCCTAGTGGTCGAGGTCTTCTCGGCATATTCAGAAGACGTTTATGTAGTTGAATGAATGTTACAAAAAGCTTTATAGCTGAACTCGTTGAGCCGAACTCATATAGGAAGGGTCGAACGCCACGCCAAGCCCAGGACCCTTTGGGATCTGGATAACGCCTTTAATGCTTTCTAAAGGCCTGCCCGTCCCAACCACTTCGTAGGGTATGCCATCTTTGTCGCCCTTGTATTCTTGGAATTCATTGGAGTTCGGAACCACCGATGCGTAGTGCAATACATAGAGGATGCCTAGCCCGAAGCCAGACATATGAGGCACGACTTTCTTACCAGCGACTTCGGCCATTCGAGCGACGCGTATGCATCGAATCAAACCGCCGAAAAAGAGCAGTTCTGGTTGTGGAATTTGAACGGCGTCATTTTCGATGAGCCAGCGAAAGCGGCGCATGCTCGATTCCTGTTCGCCGCCGGCTATTGGAATGTTTAAGGCCTCCGCGACGGCTTTCGTTTCCTCTAAATAGTCGAACTGAACCGGTTCTTCGAAAAACGAGTAATTGTTCGCTTCGAGAAGTTTCCCAATCCGTATGGCGGTGGGAACGTCGAAGGAGCTATTGGCATCTGTATAGAGAATGGTCTCATCTCCTAGCTCTTTGCGAGCGAGCGGAATGAGGGCGATATCCCTGGCGGTTGAGGCGTCGTCAAATCGCATGCGAGCGCCTAGTTTGAATTTAACCGCTTGGGCTCCGGATTTTTGGATGAGCCCCTTTAGTTGATCGACTACATTCTCGGCGGAACTGGATCGGTCTCCGTTGGCGTAATATATAGACGTCTCATCCCGGAGCCGGTTTCCCAGCAGGACGCCCACGGGCTGTCCGATCGTTTTTCCCAAGAGGTCGAGGATTGCGAACTCTACCCATGCTACGCACATCCAGAAGGGAGCGCCTTGCCACTTGTAGTTGAGCTTGCTTACAAAGACGTCGTTAAGCAAGGCTTCCAGATCTCGAGCATCCTTGCCGATAAAGATAGGAGCGACTCGGTTGAGGAGGAGAGGGTATACGGAATTAATGAGAGTGCGATTGGTCATCGCGAGGCCTTCGGCTCCGTCCGTTGAGCGGACATGCACGAAGAATTGATTGTCGCGTCTAAGGAGGTCGATCGACTCGATCGTCACGCTACTTGTGAATAGATCTTTCCTTAAGACGGGCTTGTTTGATGCGTCGATCAGTCTCCGCGTAAACGCGGCGAAATCTTCTTGTTGCGCGCAACCGGCATTTAAGAGAGCAATCCCCGCCGACAGGCATGCGCCGTACTTTATGAAATGCCTGCGGTTGTTTCGAGTTAAATCGCTTTTCATTGTGCATTGATTTCAGGCTATGAGCGGCGTTCCTACAATGATAAGCGTCACTCAAGGGACGTGTCCCGGTTTTTATTTTTTCGTAGTTCGTCCGACTGCGAAGAGGGGTTTCTAGATTGGCGCTCGATTTATGTGGGATGTTAATGCCCTCTCTGTAAGTCGAAAGAGATAGCCCTTCGAACCCCGTAGACGTTTATAAGTCGGTTTTCCGTTATCGAAATTTTTAAAATAAATTCTTACCCGCGTCTTCTATCGAGAGGGCATGCGAGATCGGCGGCGTTTTTCGCTGATTCAGTGGGCTCGAGAGCCTTTATTCGTAGTTCGTTTTTGTATTAGGGGATTGAGCCTATGTATACGAAATTTTGATATAGCGAGTGCGCTTGAGCCTTCTGCGAATCTGTTTCATCTCCTCGCGCGACTATGTCAGACCTGATTCCCGCGATTGTAGAAGAGGGCTTGTGCTTCTTATTGGGGTTTCTTAATCTGTGGATCTTATCTCTCTACGGATTTTTACTGAATTGAATCGTAAGAGAAAGTCGCTCGGCATTGCGATTTCCCTAAGGAAAACAGGAGTGAGGGGCGCCAATCCCAGCGCGCGAGAGGCCGCGCTAGGGTATGATACAATTGACAAAGCTCAGATTCTGGACGTAACTGCATCATTGATACAGATGCAGTGAAGTGAGAGAATTCCCTGTGGCTCGTTCAATCTCAGTGATGACGGTACCCCTTCAAGATAAAGACCAGACGCGTTGGTTCTCCGAGGAATTGCTCCCCTATGAAGATGCGTTGCGCGCTTGGCTGCGGGCGAAGTTCCCGTCTATCACGGATGTCGATGACTTGATTCAAGTCGCTTACATTAAGGTGTTGAAAGCCTATCAAAAAGCGGGAGTGGAAATGAAGGCTCCCAAAGCATTTCTTTTCGCAACGGCTCGAAACCTCGCCCTCGATTATATCAAGCGTGAGAAGATAATTCGTTTCGAGCCGATAGTTGAAAATGAGTCGTCAATCGTCTTAGAGAGCGAATCGAAGTCCAAGGAGAACGCCAAAAGCAAGGAGGATCTTGAATTGATTACCGAGGCCATACAAACGCTTCCCGAGAGGTGCCGGCAGGTATTTACCTTAGGAAAGGTCTATGGCTATTCGCATCAAGAGATCGCTTTGCAGCTTGGGATCTCCGTAAACACCGTAGCCGTG
>JBCCZW010000654.1:0-2639 GCA_039186805.1 Verrucomicrobiota bacterium | reverse complement strand
CGATTCCCAGCGTTACGCCCTTCTGCTCCGCGTAGAGGCTAAGCTCCTTGACCAAGCCGACCGCCGCCATGAACTTCTCATCTCTAGTATCGTTCCCGAACCACCCCTTCCCAAAGAAAGGGATAAGAAGCATCGGCGTATCAAGAGCCACGCAGGCGTCGATTGATTGCTTACCGATACTTAACGAAACGCCTCGGGTCTCTGGATCCCAAGAGCTGAATTTATTCATGCTCCCGGCGCACAAGGAAACAATCTCGATCCCAGTCTTTTCTCGAGCCTCAACCAAAGCGGCGATCAACGCTGGTTCGGCCATCGTCAGAACGCCCGCCTCATCCAGCTCGCCCGTATGAAGTTGGACTCCCGCGTAGCCAGCCTCCTTGGCCTGAGCCAGGCTCTCGACCTTCGCCCGATTTCCGAGAGCCGTCTCCATTATCGCTATTTTAGGGGCGGAGTTTCCCGCAGTCGTAATGAGGATAATGGAAATCGCCAAGAGGTTTATTCGCTTCATAGATAGGTTACATTTGGGGTTGCTATGACTTATCCCATCAACTCGGGGGTCTGTTACCTCTCCCAATCGAAGTTCGGCTGCAAATCCTCCATCGAAGGTAACGCTCCAAAGGTTCTCCTAAATAGGAATGCAACGCTTATGCTAAAATCACTCCTTTCGTTTATAGTCCTTTCCGCCTCCACCTACTCGCTTGCCGCCGACAGGCCAAACATACTGCTCATGATGGTAGACGACCTAGGGTTTGCGGATTTCGGATGCTACGGTTCCGAAATCGCCACGCCCCGAATAGACGCTCTCGCGGAAGAAGGACTACGCTTTACCCAATTCTACAACACCGCCAAGTGCCATTCCTCAAGGGTCAGTCTGCTGACGGGCCTCTATTGCAACCAAGCAGGGAGCCAAAGCCTCAGCCGCGGCGTCACCATCGCTCAAGTGCTAAACAAGGCGGGTTACTTCACTACCATGTCCGGCAAATGGCACCTAGATAAGCAACCCACCGACTTTGGCTTCCAGCGCTACTGGGGACATCTATCCGGAGCGACCGACTTCTTTATTGGAGATGACACCTTCCGCTTAAACGGAGAAGTCTGGAACGATTTCGACGAAGACTTCTACGCTACCGACGACATGGTCGATTGGTCGATGAAGTTCATCGATGAAGCTTTGGAGTCCGGGAAACCATTTTTCCACTACATCGCTTTCAATGCGCCGCACTATCCGCTCCAAGCCCCAAAGGAAGACATTGAAAAGTACCTTGGCCGCTACGATGAAGGCTGGGAAACGCTGCGGCAAGAGCGCTTCGCGAAGCAAAAACGTCTTGGGATCTTCCCCAATACGATGGAATTGCCGCCACTTCCCGAGCACGTTCCTGCCTGGGAAAGCCTCACCGAGCAGCAACGCGAGCTAGAGAGCTTTCGCATGGCAATATTTGCCGCCATGGTGGATCGCCTTGATCAAAACATCGGTCGCATGATCGACTATCTCAGCGCTAAGGGCGAACTGGAAAACACGATAATCATTCTTTGCTCCGACAATGGAGCTTGCCCATTTGAGCGCAGCGATGGCCTGGATAAGGCGCCCTGGGAAGGGGAATCCTTCTATCTCTACGACGCTAGCTGGGCCACCGTCGGCAACACGCCCCTCCGCCACTACAAGCAAACCCAACACGAAGGCGGCATCTCCAGTCCTTTGATCATTTCCTGGCCCGGACAGATTAAGAATCCCGGTTCCTGGGAGAGAAGCATGGGTCATTTGATCGATGTGATGGCAACCTGCCTAGACATCACGGGAGCAGAGTATCCAAATTCTAACGACATTGAGCCTCTGCAGGGAAAGTCTCTCCTTCCGCTTATCAAAGGCGAAAAACGCGAGGGTCACGAGGAGCTCTATTTTCAATTCACAAGTTGCCGCGCTCTACGCCAAGGCGACTGGAAGCTGGTCAGTTTCTATCAAGCTAATTGGGAGCTCTACAATATCGCAGAGGATCGAGCAGAGCAAAACGACCTGGCGAAACAATATCCCGAACGTGTTGAGCAAATGACGGAACGCTGGTTTCAAATTGCCAGAGACATAGACCGCGTTCCCGAAAGGCATCTAAAGCCTGTCAAAAACACGCCGTCTCCACACAACAAAGGTTCGTGGCACGACCCGAAGAAAACTGCGGAATGGGTCATGCCAAAGTTTTAGGCCTCGGACCAGCCGAACCGCTACGGACCCATTAGTTCAAAAGGAACACGGGCGGCTCGCCGCTCAATGCGCAGCCCTACCATCTCAATCTACTCAACACCAAAGGTATAAACGGTCGTTGTCCGGTAAACTTCGCCTGGCTTAAGAGTGACCTTTGGGAAGTGACCGTGATTGATCGAATCTGGAAAGTGCTGAGTCTCCAAGCAGAAGCCGCTCCGCTTATTATACACCACGCCTCCCTTGCCGATATTCGAACCATCGAGGAAATTGCCCGCGTAGAATTGCACGCCCGGCTCTGTGGTTGCAACGCTCAGGGTCCTTCCAGTTTTTGAGTCCTCAAGGGTAGAATCACTATGTAATGCTATCTTTTTCCCGCAGATAAGCATATGAATTCTCGCCATGGCAAGCCTCGCTGAAAATATTAAATCTTCTGCAAAATGTGAGG
>JBCCZW010000653.1:0-2650 GCA_039186805.1 Verrucomicrobiota bacterium | reverse complement strand
GCTCCATTTCGTCTTGGGATCTTTGCTTGTCGTGACTTGCGTACCTACGGAGTGAATATCGCCCCACTTTGTTGAGGTTCTATTTTCATTGCTTTTGTTGAAGTAGTAGAGTTGCGTATCCAGTTTCTTCAGGACTTTTTCGGATTGAAGATTGAGCCCGGAAAGCGTGTTTCTCGATTCGCTGCTATCGTTAAAAGCGTCCGCTTTTTGCGTGACGATTCGCCCGGAGAATGCGGTGATTTTGCCGACTGGGGTTTTGCAGTCCAGTCTCAAGGCATCGTAGGAACGGCCCTTTTTGTAGTTGGGAGTTCCTACAAGGATCTTGCTGCCGAAATCAAATTCTTGTCGTCCCAGCTTGGCGGATACAGGAAAATTCTGAGAGGCAGGAAATGAATACCAAGCCTGATAGAGGTCGATTGGCCGATCGAGTCCTTTGTTTGGCGCATCGTAGTCGCGCGTGCGGTTGTCCCGAAATTGGACAAAGCCTTCTCCACCATCCGCAATTCGGTAGCCCAGATCGAGCGTGGAGCGCAGGTATAAGTAGCGATTTTCTTCGTCTGCGTTATTTCGGAGAAAGTCGGAGTTTATGTTTCCCATGCCAGCGGCCTCGAGAGAGTCGAAACGAAGCCGCGTTTCAAGAGACGTCCACAGTCCAGCCGCTTGCGGGGCGGCATTGAGATCGCTCGCAAACAGCGCTGTTGCGGTTCCGATGCTCAGGGTCGAGCGGCAGGCGCGATTAAGTATTTTCATAGGGCAATTTGATTTTGAAGACGGAGCCTTTGCCTTCTTGGCTTTCGAAGGTGATCTCGCCTTGGTGTTTGTTTACGATAACGTCGTAAGAGATAGCCAATCCTTGGCCTGTCCCTTTGCCGACTTCCTTGGTGGTGAAAAAAGGGTCGAAGACACGGTCAGCGATTTCCGACGGAATGCCGGAGCCGTTGTCCTTGATTTCTAGGCAGGCCCACCTGCTATCTTCAGTATGGGTATGGACCTCGATTCGCCCTTGTTTGGTTGAAGCGTTCTTGTAGCGGGCCTCGATAGCGTGGCCGGCGTTGACCACTATATTGATGACCACTTGATTGAGTTCATTGGGATAGCAGGGAACAGGGGGCATGCCTGATTCAAATCGTTCGACAACTTCAGCGCTGTATTTCCATTCGCTTCGCGAAAGGGTGAGGGCCGTCTGTATTGATTCTTCTAGGTTGACCATGCTTTTTTCCGCTTCTGTCCGATGCGAAAAAGTCTTCATGGCATCGACTATGTGGGTGACCCGTTTCATTCCGGTGATGGATTCCTCAATGGCCTCTGGCATGTCCGTCGCGAGGAATTCTATGTCGAGCTCATTCAAGAAGCGGTCTATCGATTCGAGGGTTTGACTCGTATCCAAACTTTCATTATCGCTGATATTCCCGGCGATCTTGGATACGCACTGAATGAGTTCGCTCGTCGATTCCTCGATGAATTGCAGATTTTCGGATACGAAGTGGACGGGTGTGTTGATTTCGTGGGCTACGCCTGCGGCGAGTTGACCCACCGATTCCATCTTTTGAGCATGCAGCAGCTGGGCTTCTACCTTCTTGCGTTCGCGCATCTCTTCTTCCAGTTTCGAGACGGTTGTCGCCAGATCTCGGGTACGGACTTGGACTTTTTCTTCCAGTTCCTCTTTGGCGCGGCTGAGTTTGGATAGGGTCTGGAAGAGTTGTTTGGAAGTTCGATTCAGCGTATGAGCCAGCTTTTCCGTTTCTCGAGTGCGGTGTCTCAGAGTAAGGGGCTGATAGCTCTCTCCATCCATCTTGGAAGAATATTCGGTTATCTCTTCTATTTCTTTTAAAGGTCGTTCGAGGAACCTCCAAAATATGGTTACTGCGATGCTGGCGATGATCGCCGAAAATATGAGACCCCTATTGCGTATCTGACGCTTCATGTAGACTAGCTCGTCGAGGCTGTAGCTCAGCTTTACCCAGCCGAGAATTTCGTCGGATTGAATAGGGGCCCATTCCGTGAGGCTGTTGTCTGAAATCTGTTGGTACTCTTCGGGCGAACCTGGAAGAGTCTCTTGAGTAGTATCGAATGATTCGATACGCTTTCCGTCGGAGTCTCGCTCAATGCTAGAGTAGGGGTAGCCTTCTGCGTCCAGGACTTTGAGCTCAAGAATTTCTTCGAAATTCGCTGTTCTCAGGGCGGCCTCCGATAGCTTGTCAAAGTCTTCGTTGAGGACCCATTCCATTAGGGTGGCTGCGGTATTGACGGCGAGAGTGTGAGCTTCCTTTTGAGAGAGCTTCAGCAGTCTTTCTTCTTGCGATTGGGACATGATGATGCCGAAGCCTGCAAGGGCTAGCACTACGGTTGCTAAGCCAATGACAATGACTTGGATTCGTAGTCGATGTAGCGAGAGGATTCCCATTCTTGTTCTGTCCCGACTGCTTCTACTTCATTGCGCCTTCTGCGAAGGCAGATAGTTTGAGGTCCTTTAGCGCTAGATAGTCGTTTGCGAAATCGCTGCGGACGGGCTGTGGTATGCCGAGCGTTTTGAGATTCGCTCGACTGGCATCCGAGAGTTCGTAGTACTCCAAGATTGCTTCTGCAATGCGACGACTCACTTCAGAAGAGACTCTTGGATGCGTGCAAATAGGATGAGGGCGTACGCCGG
>JBCCZW010000652.1:0-2666 GCA_039186805.1 Verrucomicrobiota bacterium | reverse complement strand
TTTTTGTAACATTATCAGTCGACGTCCCGTAACTCTTTGACTGACAGCAGTGAAGGAATTTCAAAACACGAAATCGAAGAATCGATTCTAACTGTTAAATTCGGTTCTCTAAGCAGAGGATGCGTCAAAACCCTAAGTTCCGTGAAATCTACGACTTTTCATATCGCCTGGTCCACGCTAAGGGCCCAAAAATCAATTACTCCCAGGTTATTCACAATACCCAGGGGCGACCAATCTCGCTTAAAATCGCTCAAATGAGAGCCTTGAAGCCGATGAAACAAGTCAGAACAATTTTTGGACAAATGCCTGTTTTGAATCAGGATCAAATCCGCAAGATTCATAAAAGCGACGTACGCCTTCCTCCCGCCGTCCACTGAGCAGCATCACCTTATAGCATCCCTTTTCTTTCGCGAAATCCAAAGCCCTCTCCAATACCGCTTTCGCGAAACCTCTCCGACGAAATTGGCGGCGCGATACCACATTTTCGATCAAGCCATACGGACGACAAGCTCGCGTTAAATTCGGTACCACCGAAAGCACGCAAGAACTCGCCAATAATCCATCGAATTCGCCCACAAAACAAAAAAGCGACCTTTCCTCCGTAAATTCCTTCCAAGCATTGGCCAAAGCCGCCTCTTCGGGCAAAGCGATATCCTCTTCATGCAAGTGCTCATACAACTCGAGCAAAGCGCTTCGCTCATCATCCTTCACCAGTCTCACGCGCAATTCCGACATACCTTCAAGTCAATCATAGCCAGGGAAAGCTCAAAGCCAAAACGCCTCAACGCTACGCTCTTTGCCAAACGCAAAACTAGAATCCCGACTTCACAGAAATATCCTCGACGCCCGCCTTTCCCCCATTTCCTATTCCCCAATACATGCAAATTGACCTCACCCAGATCAAAGTCGCCTTTATAGACCTCGATGGCACTCTCATCGACCACAGCAAAGCGCTCTACCGCTGCTTCAAATACGCCACCAGCAAACTAGGTGAACCCGTTCCCAGCCAAGAGCTCGTCCAACGTAGCGTCGGAGGCTCCATGCCCGTCACTATGAGAAAATTCGTTCCCGAGGAGAAAATCGATGACGCCATCGCGCTCTGGCGTGAACGCTTCGAAGAAATCCACCTCGAAGACATCATCATTATGCCCGGTGCCCACGAACTCCTCGACGCTTTCGACCAAGAGGGCATCAAAGCCGCTGTCTTCACCAACAAAATCGGTCGCCACTCCCGAGCGATGATGACGCATATCGGTCTCGCAGACCGACTCCTCTTCACCGCTGGAGCCGAAGACACGCCCTACCGGAAACCCCAACCCGAGTTCGCCCATCACGTCCTTGAGAAAGCCGCCGTCGCCCCTGAAAAGGCTCTTATGATCGGCGACTCTCCCTTTGATATCGCCGCTGCAAAGAATGTGGGCATGACCTCCTTCGTCGTCCCCACCGGCTCCCACACCGCCGAAGAACTTGCGGAAGACTCCCCCGACCAAATCTTCCCTTCACTCACCGCCATCGCCGACCACTTCAAAAAGCTTCGAGAAACCAACCCTGCGTAGCCTTAGGCAAAGCGCAGACCAGACCAACGTAGCATCGAGCATAAGCTCGATGAATCCAATTCCCCATTCCAAATTCACAATTCACCATTCTCACCGGCGTCCTAGAACGCATAATCTTCTTCAACGAAGAAAACAGCTACTGCATCGCCGAGTTCAAAAGCGAAGCCGATAAGCAGAAGGTCACAATCGTCGGCATCATGCCCGGAGCCCAATGCGGCGAGACTCTAAAGCTCCGGGGCGAGTGGACCAAACACCCCGCTCACGGCAGTCAATTTAAAGTCAAAGACTTTAGCTCCGAACTACCGGCGACCGTGTATGGGATCCGCCAATACTTAGGCTCTGGTCTCGTAAAAGGCATCTCCAAAGGCCTCGCTCAACGTATCGTTAAACAGTTCGGAGCCCAGACCTTAAAAATCATCTCCGAAGACTCCGCCCGGCTCCAAGAAGTCGAGGGTATCGGCAAGCAACGCGCCCGCTCCATCAAAGAAGCCTGGGACGCTCAAACCGCCATGCGCGACGTCATGGTCTTCCTTCAGACCTACGGCGTCACCGTATCTCAATGCCTACGCATCGTAAAGCAATTCGGCTCGGAAGCCCGCCGCATCCTCGAAACCGAACCCTATCGGGTTGCTCGGGAAACCCATGGCATCGGCTTCAAGACTGCCGACAAAATCGCAATCAATATGGGTATCGCCAACGATAGCCCACAACGCATCGAAGCCGGCATCGAATTCGCCCTCCAAGAGCTCCAAGACGAAGGTCACACTGCCGCCATCGCCCGCGAACTCGTCGACCGCTCCACCGAGATGCTCGATACCGACCGAGACAAAGTCCGCGACGGTCTCGTCCGACTCTTCGACAACCTGCGCGTCAAACGCGTCGACCTTTCCGACAAAACCGTCTTCGCCCAGCTCCCCCTCAACGCCATCCACGAGGACAAAATCGCCTCCTCGATAAAACGTATCCAAAATACGGAGTCAGCCCTCCCTCCCATCCAACGAGAAAAAGCAGTTGCGTGGGCCCAAGAAAAAGTCGGCTTCGATTTCGCCGATGCCCAACGCGAAGCCATCCTCAACGCCCTCGCCAATAAAGTCTCAATACTCACCGGCG
>JBCCZW010000651.1:0-2673 GCA_039186805.1 Verrucomicrobiota bacterium | reverse complement strand
TGGCAAGAAGCTGATCTTTATGGGCGGCGAGTTTGGACAGTCCGAAGAGTGGAACTATGCGACGACGATTCAGTGGCACTTGAACGAGTTTAAGGACCACTATGGAATTGCTCAGCTGGTGAAGGACTTGAACCGCGTTTATCGCGAGGAGCCGGCATTGGGTACGACCGATTTGGATCCGCACGCTTTTCAGTGGATCGCTTGTTGGGACAGCGATTCCAGCGTTATCAGCTATGTGCGCACTGCGAAGGATGGTTCAAAGGTGATGGTGATCGGACACTTTACTCCGATGCCGCGTGAGGATTATCGTATCGGTTTGCCAGAAGCGGGTCGTTGGAAGGAAATTATGAATACGAACTCGGAGTTCTATGGCGGAACGAATGTCGGCAACGATTTCGTTGTGTCGGAGAAAATCGAATACGATAATTGCCCTCAGTCCGCTGCCTTTACCTTACCTCCTTGTTCTACAATGTTCTTCCGTTGGGAAGGGTAGTAGAATTTGGAATTGTGAATGTTGAATAGTGAATTTGGCGGAGTCTCCTTGGGAGGCTCCGCTTTTTCATTTTGCAGATGAGCGAATGCGCCGGAAGGACCGGGTTTTATTGGTGGAGTGGGGCTCTGAAGGTATTTGTCGCGGGGTCATCGGCCTCACGGCCGATGCTACTTCTGGGGATGGCAAATGGCGGTGTAGAGGGCGGGACCGGTTTGGTTTTTGGTGAATTCGATGCGGTGTTGGAAGAGGTCGAGGTGCTCGTCTTGGCGATGGCTGACGAAGAGGAGCGTTGTGTTTTTAAGGTCAGCTAGTTTTTCAAGGAAGGAGAGAACGAGGTGACGGTTGAGGTCGTCAAGGCCTTGAGTTGGTTCATCAAGGATGATAAGGGGCGGTTGCTTGATGAGGCCGCGGGCGATGAGCACAAGTCGCTGCTGGCCGAAGGACAGGGCGCGGAAGGAACGGTTGGCTTGGTCGGCGAGGCCTATGATTTGCAGCCACTTCATAGCGAGAGCGTGTTCGGCGGCGGTGGCTTTGTGATAGAGTCCAATGCTGTCGTAGAAACCTGAGATGACTGTCGTCCGCGCATTTCCGGGGGCTCGGTACTCGCGGTGCAGGGCTGCAGAGACGAGGCCAATGTGTTTCTTTAGGTCCCAGATACTTTCGCCGGATCCGCGCTGGACGCCGAATATCTTAAGGTCGTTGCTGTAGCATTGGGGATGATCGCCGACTACGAGTTGAAGGAGCGTGGATTTGCCGGCTCCATTGGGTCCGGTGATTATGGTGTGCTGGCGGGGGCAGAGGGTCCAATCGAAGTTTTCGAACTGAATAGTATCGGTGTATTGAATACGGCAGTTGCGAAGTTCGAGGATCGGGTCGAAGGTTTCAGCTTCGGAGGGAGGAGGGGGAAGCTCGGGCGCCGCGTCGTTGTCGAAGTGGAGGAGATGCTTGAGCTCGGGCGTTTCTAAGGTGGCGACGCGTTCGCCGGAGCAGATGAGTTCACCGCGTTGGATGAGAGCGAGATGGGTGCACCAGTCGGCGACGTCCGCGAGGCGATTGGCGAGGAGCAGGACAGGGTGATCGTGGGCGATTAGTTCTCTGCAGAGCTGGTTGAGTTCACGGCGAGATTCGATGTCGAGACCTTCGAAAGGCTCGTCTAAGATTAGAAGGTCGGGTTCGGACAGGATCTCCTTGAGGAGGAGGAATTTACGGGCTTCACCGCTAGAGAGGAGTTTGTAGCCTTGATCGAGCAAATGCTCGATTTTGAATTTGTTGGCGAGACGGCGGGCCGCGTCCTCAGACGCGCCTGATTCGAGCAGTATATCTAGACCACGGGAGCCGGTGTCGATTCGATCGAGAAAATCGGTGTCGTCGTTTTCGAGTTCGTGTTCGTAGGTCGCTTGTTGAGTTTCGAAGGAGGCCCAGCCGACCCTTGGGGGGAGATCCAGAATCTCTCCAGAGTCGGGCTTTGATTCTCCTGCGATGAGAGACGCGAGGAGACTCTTTCCGGATCCGTTACCGCCGAGAATACACCAAGTTTGCGAGAGTGGCAGATCCCAGGAATCGACTTTGAGCTTGCGGAACTTTAGAGAGCGGAGGCGCATGGCTTGAGCTTTGGAATTTGACGTTGAGGAATGAAGTCAAGCATAGATCAGGCCCTGAGGGAACCTGATCATTTGAATGAAGAATTGCTTTTAATGGCGCAGTTGAATTGGCGATGGAGGGCATTTATGGGGAAGAACACCCGAATGCTTGAAATTTTCCGGGGAAATAGCTGAGGGTATTGAGGTTATGCGCCGATGGGTCTAAGTATGATAACGGACAGCGAGTTGTTGGCTCTTTTCGGAGAGCGAGGAGATTGCGATGCTCTTACGAGTTTGGCGAGGAGGCATCGAAATCTTGTTTATTCCGTAGCCTTTCGACAGGTGGGAGAAGACGGTGATCTCGCGAAGGATGCGTGTCAGAGGGTGTTTTCTTCTCTAGCGAAGAAGGCACGCGAGTTGAAGGAGCGTCGGGTGTTGGTCGGATGGCTCTTTAAAGCAACCTGTTTAGAGTCAAAGAGAGTTAGGAGGGGCAAATCCAAAGCGGGTTCTAAGGATAAGGTTTCATGGGAAAGAATCGCATTGTCTGGAGGCGATGAAAGGTGGGGAATGATTCGGCCGGTGTTGGATCGAGCGATTCGG
>JBCCZW010000650.1:0-2674 GCA_039186805.1 Verrucomicrobiota bacterium | reverse complement strand
GCAGACGTCGTCAACCGCGAAGAACTCTCCATTTCCCTCATGCCCCCCGGCTTACTCAACGCCCTCTCCAGTAGCGAAGTGCGTGATCTGCTAGCCTACCTTCTAAAGAACGAATAGCTAAAGACGCGATTCAATCCTCAAACAAAATCGCTAACCGATCTAAAATCGGTTTCGATTGGTTTTCGGTTGAATCCATGAGTCTCAATTCGAACTGAAAACCATAGCCCTCAGGAAGCTCTGAAAGGTCCAAGCGCGCCGGTATCTTTTTCACCTGCTTCGAGAAGCCTTCGATATAATCGTAGCGTTCCTGCAAAACCTGCCAGTCGCTCCAGCGATCGATCACGCCATCATTCGTCGTATCGACACCTAAACGAGCTTCCACCGTTTCCACCCATGGCCCCGGGCTCACGTAATCAGTCTTCATCTGAGTCAGCAAATAAAACTGACCTTCCGCAAACAGGATGTCTGGATCAGGATGCCCCTGACCGATGTTGCCGCAAAACGTGAAGGGCTCACCAATATCGCTGGATGTAAACCAAGCCACGCTCATGCTCTCCCTACCATGACTCCCTGCGGGATCGAAATCGGCAAAGAGATAATACTGCCCACCCACTGAAATCGCCGCCCAATCGCCGTACGCATCCTGCTCCGGCTCGTGTATTTGATATTCGGCGACATTCGTCGAGTAATTCTCCGGATCCTCCTTCACCCAATGCGGATGCGTGTAGGTCCCGACCTCGCCTGTCGGAGTCGTTCTCACATCCACGGGATTCCCCGCGATCTTGAAATCATTGAAGCCATCGCGGCTCACCGCGCGCACCGCCAAAGGCGAATCCCAAGCCCGCGTCTGCGCATGGATCGGACTCCAGTCTTCCGCAATAATGTGAAAGCTCCCATCCAGATCCCGAATCACGCCCGCATCGGAACCATGCGACGGATCCTTAAAGGCCATCCCCATATTCTTCCCTGGAAGACCGTCAAAAGGATCCGCGTCGATGTACAGGTGCGGATCTTGATCGTTCGGAAAATCATAGTAAAAATAGAATTTGCCGTCCACATACTCGGCGGTCGTCATCCATCGCGAAAACCTCTCGGACACTGGACCATGATGTATCCAGGTTTTCATGTCGCGACTCTGCCAGGCATGATAACCTCCAAGACTCGGCTTCAAGCCGCCAGCCGCATCGAACTGATTTTTACGAGGGGTCGTCCATAGCTCAATCTCATACCCCTCAATCGAAACAGCTTCAGCTTGGAAGTTGCCATCTTTCTGGCTGGCAGCATTTCCATAACGCCCGAACATCCAATAATTCCCCTCGCCAACCTGCAGTCCGATTGGGGCATCCCCCAAATTCGATGGACCCAGATTGGGAACCGGATTCCAATTAAGCCATTCAGGCGATTGCGATAGAGTGAACGATTTCACCGAGCGCTTAGTGGGAAAGCGCTTCACAACGCTACGAATGGCAGCCTCCGCAGCGGTGGGAACTGCTCGCCCTTCAACAAGTTCGATATTCGACTTGTCGGCTACGCTCGCCTGCCAATCGCCTTGCGATTCGACTGTCCAGTCGCCAGCAACCCCAGACCCTGCCAAGGTCGCAAAACCTGCTGCCAATACTGTCTTTCTCAATGCCTTCATGCCTCAATCTTCTTCTCTTCAGTTCAATTTTCTAGAAACACTTCGGTCAGAATTCTTGTATGCTTCGAGTAAAGACTTCAGATCGTATACAATTTCTGGATACTTATCTTGAACATTCTTCTCCTCCCCAGGATCGGCTTCTAGATCGTAAAGTTGAACCCCCGGCAATTCCGACAAGATTTCCTTCCGATTCGGCCGCGGCTCGCTCCAACCTCCCGAATGTCCCGCGTCTATATATTTCCATTTTCCCTGCCGGATCGCAAAAGTGCCATTGATTGAATGATGCACCGTCGCTTCGCGAACCGGGCCTTGAGCCACGCCGAGAAGGTTAGGCAGCATGCTCGCCGAATCCTCGCCCGCATCCGCTGGAAGCGTCGTCCCCACAATATCAGCGCAAGTGGCAAGCAGATCGGTCAAGCAAGTCGTGTCATCGCAGATCGAGCCCGCTTTCACCTTCGCAGGCCAACGAACGATAAACGGCACGCGGTGGCCGCCCTCGAAGATATCAGCTTTGTGCCCTCGATAAATCGAACTCGGATCATGCCCCTGACTTTCCAGCTCTTCATAATCCGCCTGAGGCGAACAGCCATTGTCGCTTGTGACGATGATGATCGTATTTTCGGATACGCCGGCCTTCTCGACCGCGTCCATCACTTGCCCGATACAGTGATCATTCATGTACGTGAAGTCAGCGTAGGCGCTATCAAGACCGCTCTTTCCTGTAAACTCCGAAGTCGGCAGTACCGGCGTATGTGGCGACGAATACGGCAAGTAGAGAAAGAACGGAGTTCCCGTTTTCGCTCGTTCTTCGACGTAACTTACCGCTCGCCGAGTGAAACTCGGCAATACATCCCAATGGTCGAAATCCGGGGCGGTAGGTCCCTTTCGCCACCAACCATTTTTCGTATCCTCTTGGAGAGCCACCGTTTCGCGATCCGGAACCGCCGTCGGCATGCCATTTTCCACCCAAACATAGGGCGCCATGTCAAGCGAACCGCAATGACAATGGCTTCGATTACGCCTACGGTCACTGCG
>JBCCZW010000649.1:0-2685 GCA_039186805.1 Verrucomicrobiota bacterium | reverse complement strand
ACGGCGGTTTCGGACGTGGTCTTTTTTTTGGAAGATACCGATGGGGATGGGACTGCGGACCTAAAGGGTTCGATCGATGAGAACATTAAGTCGGATGTGAGTGGCATTGCGGCGGGCGTGATGCATTTTGGCGATAAGCTCTATGTGACCGCAGAGCCTGATGTGTGGATGTACTCAGATTTTGATGGCGAAGGGATACCGGCTAAGAGAGATTTGATTGGCACCGGGTATCAGGTTCATATTGGGCAAGGAGGGCACAATATGAGCGGCTTGACGATGGGACCGGACGGGAGGGTGTATTGGTCGATTGCGGACAAGGGCTTCAGCACTACCAATCGCGAAGGCGTTCGTTTTCATTATCCGAATAGAGGCGCGATTATGCGTTGCGAGCCCGATGGGAGCCAAATCGAGGTGTTTGCTTTAGGGGTACGGAATGCGCAGGAATTGGCTTTCGACGACTACGGGAATTTATTCAGCGTCGATAATGACGGAGACTATCCCAACGAGCGGGAGCGTTTGTTGTATATCACCGAGGGGAGCGAGCATGGTTGGCGGTTGAATTGGCAGTGGTTGAAAATGCAGGACTTTGCCGAAGAGGCGAAATTGAAGCCTTATTTGCCGTGGATGGAAGAGGGAATGTTCCTCACGCACCACGAGGGTCAACCGGCCTTTATTACGCCGCCGCTAGAGAACTACAGTAATGGGCCGTGCGGATTCGTTTTTAATCCAGGGACGGCTCTGAACGAATCATTAAGAGGTTGTTTCTTCCTTACGGAATTCAAGCCAACGGTCGCTTTCTTTCGGATGAAGCAAAGCGGAGCATCCTTTGTTAAGGAAGATGTGGGTGTCGTTGAGGGTGGCATGGGGAATACGGGTTTGGCTTTCGGACCGGATGGGGCTTTGTATTCAGCGGCTTGGGTCAAGGGTTATCAGGTTCTACCCGAAGGCAGGATCTTCAAGATTGATGATCCGCAGAGCGTGGAGTGGGAGGCTCGCAAGATGACCCAAGAGCTGCTGGCCGAAGGCGTGAAAGGGATGTCAATCGGTCGGCTGGCGAAATTATTAGCGTATCCAGATCAGCGGATACGTTATAGAGCTCAGTTCGAATTGGCGAGTCGCGGCTCTGCCGGTGTCAGGGCGTTGAGGAAGGCCGCTTTAAGGCATGATGATTTGCTTGCTCGCTTGCATGGTATTTGGGGAATCGGCCAGTTGGCGCGGAAGGACGCTTCGATGCTTGGATCTCTTAGCGGGCTGCTGAGCGATGCCGAGGTCGAGGTGAGGGCTCAAATGTGCAGAGTGATTGGAGATGCGGGAGCGAAAGGCTTCTCGGGCCGATTGGAGCGTCTGCTTGAAGATGATTCGTTGCATGTTCGATTTTTAGCTTCAATCGCCTTAGGCAAGCTCGAAGCGAGCGGTGCCTTTGACTCGATTGTGGAGATGATTGTCGAAAACGCGGATGCCGATATTTATCTGCGACATGCGGGGGTGATGGGAATTGCGGGATCTTCGAGCGGGGATGCTGAGCGTCTCGCTGCTTTTGCATCTCACGAGAGTCGACCTTTGCGTATCGCGGCCGTTCTGGCGCTGAGACGCTTGGAGTCTGAGCGTATCACAGCGTATTTGAATGATGGGGACGAGTTTATCGTAGAGGAGGTCGCCCGCGCAATTCATGACGATTTTGGAATTCCGGGAGCGATGAATGACTTGGCGGCTTTATTGGAGCGGGACGGATGGACGAGCGAAGCGTTGCTGAGACGGGTGATCAATGCGAATTTCAGGCTTGGTACGGCGGCGCATCTGGAACGGGTGGCTCGGTTTGCCGCTGATGCGTCAGAGAATGCTCTGATGCGTCGGGTGGCTTTGGGCAGCTTGGAAATGTGGGAAACTCCGGGCGTACTGGATGCGGTAGAGGGTCGGTATAGAGACTTGGGCTCAAGACCGAACTCCGGCCGCGAGCGCTTCTTGGAATCGATTGCTGGATCGATTGATAGCGATACGGAGGTTGGTTTCGTCCAGCATATGGCGAGAGTGATCGGCAAGTGGGGCGCGGCCGATTTGGGCACGAATTTGTATCAATGGTATGAGTACGGAGGAGAGGAGCTGAAGTGGGAAATCCTTAAGAGTTTGATGGCTTTGGGCGACGATGGGCTTAAAGATATCGCAGCCTCAGCGGTGGCCTCATCTGATGCTCGATTGAGAGAGTTGGCTCGCAAAGCGCTTGGAACTGCCGGGGGATTGTCCGAGTTGGATATGGCGAAGACTGCATTGAGCTCCGGAAGCTTGCGAGAAAAGCAAATGGCAATTGCAAACCTGACTACATTGCGTAGCGCCGAGGCGGATACATTGTTGGGCGAATATTTCATTTCCTTGTCCAGAGGGAGATCCGAGAAAGGCATCGGGCTCGAACTGATCGAGGCAAGTATTGCGAGAAGAGACAATGAAGATCTCAAACGACCATTGGCTAGTCTTAGGAGAGCGAACTTGGACGAATGGGCCGTATTGGAGTATGGAGGCGATGTCGATCGCGGAAAGGCTTTGGTGAATGGGCATCCAGTAGCCCAGTGCATTCGCTGTCATATGCTGGACGGCGCCGGTGGAAACTTGGGACCGGATTTGCGGGAAGTCGCGCAGTCTTCTGATCGGTCGTTTTTGGTGGAGTCGCTTTTGTATCCGTCCGCTTCGGTT
>JBCCZW010000648.1:0-2686 GCA_039186805.1 Verrucomicrobiota bacterium | reverse complement strand
TTTTGATAAAGGTGGCGGCTTGCGGGATTTGCGGCAGCGATGTGCACGGGATGGATGGTTCAAGCGGGCGTCGTATTCCTCCCATCGTAATGGGGCATGAAGCGGCTGGGACGATCGCGGAAGTCGGCGATTTAGTGGATTCCCGATGGAAGCAGGGAGACCGTGTGACCTTCGATTCGACCGTCTATTGCGGGGATTGCTGGTATTGTCGGCGTGGCGACGTAAATCTCTGCGACAATCGGATGGTCTTGGGAGTTTCCTGTGATGATTACCGGCGGTATGGAGCGTTTGCGGAGTATGTAGCGGTGCCCTCGCGTATTTTGTATCGATTGCCGGACAATATCTCCTTTGAGCAGGCAGCGATGGTCGAGGCGGTTTCGGTGGCTGTGCATGCGGTCGAGCGAACGCCTGTGCATCTCGGCGACTCCGTGGTGGTATTCGGCGGGGGGATGATTGGGTTGCTTTGTTTGCAGGTGTTGAAGGCCGCTGGTTGCGGTTTTGCTGCGGTGGTGGATTTGGATGCAGGAAAGCTAGAGCTGGCGAAGAAGTTGGGAGCGGATTTGGGTTTGGATCCTTCTAAGGTCGATGTGCCGGAGGCGATTCGCCAAGCCACGGAGGGTCGTGGAGCGGACTTGGCCTTTGAAGCGGTAGGAATCGAACCGACTCTTAAAGGCGCGATCGCGTCGCTGCGCAAAGGCGGTAGCTGCACTTTGGTTGGAAATTTAGCGAAATCGGTCGAAATGCCACTGCAAGAGGTGGTGACGCGTCAACTTTCTTTAATCGGGACCTGCGCTTCGGCGGGCGAGTACCCTGCGTGCTTGGATCTGATCGCGAGGGGCGTGATCGACGTCGATTGCTTGATCAGCGAAGTGAAGCCTTTGTCTGAGGGGGCTGAATGGTTTGAGAAGCTATACCAGGGCGATTCGGGTTTAACCAAGGTCGTTTTGAAGCCTTAGTCCAAACATAGGCATTCGGTCTGTATGCGAAAAATAAAGACAGGAATCATTGGAGCGGGCAAGGTCGGTCATTTGCATGCGGCGGCCCTGGCGGGGAATTCGAAGAGCGCGTTTACTGCTGTGCTCGGGAGAAATACCGCAAAGACTCAGGCTTTCGCGGACCCGTATGGCGTGGCAGCCTACACGGATTTGGATGCCTTTCTGAATGAGTCGGGAGTGGAGGCGGTATGCATTTGCACCCCTCATCCGGCGCATAGAGATCATTCGATTGCGTCGGCCAGAGCAGGAGTTCATCTTTTGGTGGAAAAGCCATTGGCCTCTTCCTTGGA
This sequence comes from Verrucomicrobiota bacterium, assembly GCA_039186805.1. GTDB lineage: Bacteria > Verrucomicrobiota > Verrucomicrobiia > Opitutales > Opitutaceae > JBCCZW01. The sequence continues at coordinate 1,401 of JBCCZW010000648.1, read as the reverse complement.
GGATTGCGATGAGATCCTGGCGGCGGTCAAGGAGGCGGGCGTTAAGCTGGGAATGGTTTGTCAACGGCGTTTTTATGAGCCTTGCGCCCGGATACGCGATGCTATCGACGCAGGGAAAATCGGTAGTCCGATTCTGGGGACAGTGACCGTTCTTGGCTGGCGGGATCAGGCGTACTACGACAGCGATCCTTGGCGGGGCACCTGGAAAGAGGAAGGGGGTGGCGTATTGGTAAATCAAGCTGTGCACCAATTGGATTTGCTGCTTTGGTATATGGGTCCGATTGCAGAGGTTTCCGGTTACTGGGGCAATTTGAACCATCCTAGTATCGAAGTTGAGGATACGGCGGTGGCATCGATCAAATTCAAGTCAGGCGCGTTGGGACAGGTTTTGGCGAGCAATTCGTATAACCCTGCGATTCATGGACAGGTGAGTGTGTTGGGCTCAAACGGCGCGATGTTGGGCGTGCAGACGGATGGCGGGGCAATGTTTATCGCGGGTATGTCGAATATCGAGGAACCGCCGCTTAACGATTTCTGGACGGTCCCTGGGGAGCAGGACAAGCTCGAGGAGTGGAAGAGGGAGGATACGGAGCGCTTTGGGAGGATAAATGCAATGGAGCATTACCACGCTCTGCAGATCGACGACTTTCTGGGGACGATCCTCGATGACCGAGAGCCTTGCGTGAACGGTCGCGCCGGTCGAGAGACGGTGGAGCTGTTTACGGCCATCTACCGGTCGGGTCGGGATGGGAAGTCTATCGAGTTTCCATTGAAACCTGAGAGAAGTAGGGATGATTTTGATGGCCGATTGCCAAGCTAGGTCCGCGAAGAACGTGGCTCGTCTTTAGGCTCCGGCGTGACTGCGTAGAAGAAGAATCCGACGATCAAACCGATGATTAGACCCCAAAAGAGGCACGTTCCGGCGTAGATGCTGTATTCGGCAGTCAAGGTAAGGGTGGTATCTATTTCATACTTTTCGAGAAGCTCGTAGGCGCTCCAGCTGACATCGCTATGGTGGGGATTGGCTTGCAGCGTTTGGAGCGTTTCATTGGCGGTTTCGAGATCTTCCGAGGTGAAGCGTGTCGGATTCGAGGCGAGGCTTTCCTCCAGAAGCATAAGGGTCTTCAGGTTGGAATAGTGGTCGTATATGAAACCTGCAGGAAAAGCGACGAGATCTCCGAATTCCGCTGCGTAGTATCCGAGATCTCCCTCGTCGAGCATCGAAGCTTGAAAGAGCATCTCGGATACAAGGAATTGAACGAACGCGAAGGCGATACCGGCCACGAGTCCAAAGCGTAGGCCAGACTTTCTCTTGAGAGCGAGATGTTCGGAAGAAGTCTCCATCAATGGATACGATGGAGATTATAAGTACGAAAAAGCGAGCCGATTTGTTCGGCTCGC
>JBCCZW010000647.1:0-2693 GCA_039186805.1 Verrucomicrobiota bacterium | reverse complement strand
GGGGGCGGTGAAGAGTTTTTCCTCGCCGTCTTCAAGGGTGAATTTCATTTGGTAGGCGTGGAGCGCTTGACGGTTGAGCGGCAGTTTTTGGGCCATTTCGTCGGTCCATCCGGTTTCAATGAAGTCGAGGAAGATGAACTCGTCAGGTCCGTAGAGTTTGTCGCCGACGATTGGGTGGCTAATGAATTGGGCGTGGACTCGGATTTGGTGCTTTCGGCCGGTGAGGGGTTCTATCTTGGCGAGCGTGTAGTCTTCGCTCGAGTAGAGGGGCTCCAGACGAGTTTGCGCGGATTGGCGTTTCCCGTCCTCTTTGACGGTGTTTTTGCAGTGGACGACGCTTTTCTTGTCGGGACCTATGGCGGCATCTACGAATTGGCTTTCTTCTAGGCGACCTTCTAGGATGGCGAGGTAGGTTTTTTGGACGCGTCGGTGCTGGAGCGCCATTTGGAGGGCTCGGGATACGGGACGTTTTTTGGCAAAGAGGACGATGCCGCTGGTTTCCCGGTCGAGGCGCGAGACGAGGTGAGCCTTTTCGTGGCCCCGGATTTCTTTATAGGCTCCGACTAGTGAGGAGCAGGGACCGTTTTTGGACGGGTGGCAGACTAGATGGCCGGGTTTGTTGATAAGGGTGATTTCCTCGTCATCGATAAGCGTCCATTCGTCGAGCTCGTCTTCTTCGACGAGCCATCCCCATTCGGTGGCTGGCATGCGTTTTCTAGTTTCCTTCGGTTTGGCGGCGGTGAGACCGGATGATTTGGCCGGATATCGAGGTGCCGAAGGTTTTGGGAAGTCGGCATGAGATCTGGACCATGATTCTATTGAGGAGACCTGAGGTAACGTAGGCTTTGCCTTTGGCAAGCGCTTTGAAGGCGGTATCAACGACTTGGTTGGTGGTTTGGAAGCCTTTTTCGGGTGTGGTTTCGGCGTTGACGCCGGCCCGCTTGAAGAAATTGGTGCGAGTGGCTCCCGGGCAGACGGCGATGGCGCGGACGGTCGTGGTTTTCAGTTCGTCGTTGAGCGCCAGCGTCCAGTTTAACACGAAGGCTTTGGCGGCTCCGTAGGTGGCGAGGCTGGGGCAGGCTTGAAAGGAGGTGGTCGACGCAATGTTCATAACGGCGCCGCCGAGGCGAATGATCTCGGGGATCAGAGCGGTGGTGAGCTCGATGACGGCGGAAACGTTTACTTCGAGGACTTCGAGGTGAGCGTTGGGCTCCTGTTCTTGGATGTCGCCGTAGATACCGAATCCGGCATTGTTCACGAGGAGGACCGGTCCTAGTTCCGGCGAGTCGGCGATTAGCTGCTTGAGCGAGGCGATGGCGCGTTCTCGATCGGCTTTGCGACTTAAATCGCACTCCAGGTGGAGGTGTTTGGAGTCGTTTGAAAAAAGCTCGGGTTTCTGGCGAGAAAGGTTGCAAACCTTAGCGCCGGAACCTAATTTCATCACTCGTTCAATGATGGTTTTACCTATACCAGAAGAGCCTCCCGTCACGATGACGAGGCCGAACTCAGAGATCTTATGTTTTGGTCTAATTGAAGAGTTCATTGAACGGATTTAACCCTTAAAAAAGGAGGACTATGCATACACACACGGACAGCCATGATCTCATTATTACCGGGATCCATATGGATTTAACCGAATCGCTCAAGCAATTGGTAAAAGAGAAAATGGAGAAGCTCTTTAGGCATGAGGAGCGAATTATGAGGATCAAGGTTGATTTGGAATGCGATCATGCTCGACCGGTCGGGAAGGAGCATGACTTTATTGCGAAAGGCCACATTGCCATTAATGGGCCCGATATGAATGTTTCAGTGCGAAATAACGACTGCCACAAAGCGATCGATCTCCTCGTGGATAAATTGGATCGCATGCTTCGCCGCCGCTCCCGCCTTCAGCGAGTGAAGCGGAAGGATACCCACGATATCGAGATCCCGGCGAATTTGCCGAAGGTCTAGTTTCTCGAATTGAATTTCTTTTGTTGGCCGCCGCGTTTCGGACGCGGCGGTTTTTTTGTAGGCTGAGCTCGAACCCTGCGAGTTCGGGAATGAACTCAGGCCTTTGTGAAAGGGGCAACTTTTTCGAAAAAAGTCCTTGTAATACACCGTCTTTATTTCTTTTGTCCTGCTCCTCTAATCGCTTCGGCGGTTTGATTGGTTTGCGGGGCTAGCTCAATTGGATAGAGCACCTGACTACGGATCAGGAGGTTAGGGGTTCGACTCCCTTGTCCCGTGCCACTCAAGAAAAGCCATTCCTAACAAGGGATGGCTTTTTTGCGGGAGGGTCATGTCTTTGGGAGAATTCGTCTTCTTCACTCTTCATCCTCATTTTTGCTCTACGAGAGGTGGGTCAGAGAGAAGATGAAGCTTGAAAGGATTCCATTCTATTTGCGGATGTATTTTTGTTGCGAGGGTCCGCTCAAAGCTTTCGGTACTTTTTCCAGTAGTCTAAGAGGTAGCGGATGCGGGAGGGGCAGTTGGCGTAGACTTTGTCGAGTTCCCAGGGAGCGATCCATTCGCAGTGTTCGATACCTTCTTCCGTTTGGGGCTTGAAAACTGTAGTGGTTTCTTGGATTCGAATGTGGAACCAACGCGTTCTCTTTAGGTATTTAACTTTTCGATACTTGGAGATATTGTGCGTGGGGATGAGTTCGTCTTCGATGGCGAGGAGCTTTCGATCGATGCCGGTCTCTTCTTCG
>JBCCZW010000646.1:0-2694 GCA_039186805.1 Verrucomicrobiota bacterium | reverse complement strand
GACGCCATTCGAAGGTAGAGAGGAGCGCGTATTGGCTGATTGCCTACAAGCGGGAAGGGCCTTGCGAGGATTGATAGTCGATGCGGGATCCGGCATTGGACTTTGCGGAATTTTTCGACCCAGAATAATAGCGCGACGCGCCTTTCTCGACCGTCTCACTGAGAGCGAGTTGGCGTCGGCGATGCGTCATGAAATCGCACACCTAGATAGAAGGGACAATGTTTGGCGATTGGTCGTCGAATGCGTGGTCTGTCTATTTTGGTTTCACCCCATTCTTTGGATACATCGAAAGCTGATGCTATTCGAGATGGAGAAAGCTTGCGACGAGCAAGTTATCGCTAGTGGGGTGGAGTCGGGAGGTTATGCGAATTGCTTGCTGAAGGCGGCAGCCTTTTCAGCGGATGACGAATGCGTCGGCGGCTTGGCTTTTTCTGAGACTTCGTTGAAGCGGCGCGTTCGAAATATCATCGAAAATGAGTATAAGGAAATGTCTAAAATGAAACTATTATTTGCGGGCGCTGCGGCGTGTTCATTATTGGCGGGAGCTATGGCTTTTTCCGCGGCGACCGCGCATGGGAAGTTGGAACTTGCTTCTGCTGAAAACGTGCCCGTTGAGGTCAGTATGGAAGAAGTGGTGACGCCGCCTGAAGTCCCGATTCCGGTTCGGGTCGATGTTCCAGTTCCGTTAGCGCGGGTGGTTCCGGAATCTGTTCCTGCTTCAGCGGTAGCTGAAGGTGATGAGGTGTATCCAATCTCTAGCCTGACAGCGCCGCCCAGAGCAGTCTTCCAAGAGAATCCGGTTTATCCGGAGGAGTTGGAGGAGCAGGGAATCGAAGGTTATACCGTGGTGGAGTTTGTGATCTCGAAGGATGGGGTAGTGGTCGATGCTAAGTCGATTAGGTCAACTCATAAAGAGTTCGAGCGATCTGCGGTGGACGCAGTCCTCGCGTCTAAATGGAAGGCGGGCGAGATAGATGGGGATGCAGTGAGTTGCCGCGCACGACAGAAAATTGTTTTCAAGCTTAAGAAGGCAGCGATAGAAGAGGCGCCGGAAAAAGCGTTGCAACCTTCAGTCGCGAAGGAAGCCCCCGTCGAGGAAAGAAGAACTGTGGAACCTGTATTGCCTGCCGACAAGCCTATCCCGGAAGCGGCAGTTGTTAAGGCCGCAAATCCTAGATCGTTGGCATCCATTCCGTTTGCGTCATCGTCGCCAGTTACTCTTAATTCTTCTTTGAAAGAGTCCGAAGCCAAAGCAGATGCGTCTTCTTGGCAAGACACCTACAAGCTCGATGGTTTGAGCAAGCGGCCGAAGGGTAGGTATCAGCCTAAAGGTGGGTTGAGCTATCCTGAGGAATTGAAGCGGAAGAAGATAGAAGGATGGGCTACTTTGGAATTCGTGATTACCGAAAAAGGAAAAGTTGAAAGGATTTCTCGTGTGAAGGCGTCTCACGACGAGTTCTTTGAGCCAGCTGAAGAATATCTGGAAAAATGTATATTCTGGCCTGGCCGTTCGGGCAACAAGCGGGTGGCGGTCAAGGTGCGTCAGCGGATATCTTTCACGTTATAATTTCATTTCTGGGTCGAATCCGTGGGTTTGTAGTGATTACGTACCTACGTTTTTTGACAGGCCGGCCCTCAGTAGAGGGCCGGTTTTCCTTTGGAATACCTTCTATCTAGTTATTGGCCGACCCAGCTAGTTGAGTAAATCCTCGACGCGTTCGTCTATCTCTTCCTGACCAACGTCCTTCAGCTCTTCTAGCTCTTGGGTCAGGGTTTTGCGTTCTCTGTCGAGGAACCTGATTTGCAATTCTACCGAGCGCTTGTCGTGTTCGAGTTGCTGCTTTACGAGGTCTCGGATTTCCGCTTTCAAGGCTTGGCGTTCTTCGTCGGTCTCGGCGACTTCGAAGTAATCGTGAAGCAGCTTGTCGATGCGAGTCTCTAAGCGGTGGCGTTCTAGGAATAGGGCGGCGGCTCCGCGTCCTTCATAGCGCCTAATTTCTTGGAATTCGAAATAGACTTCTTGGTAGGACTCTAAAACGCGTTCGTAGGGACGTTCGCCTTCCTCGCGTTTTACGATTTCCAATACGTCGATAGCGATGGGCAAATCTCGTTCTAGAAAGCGTATCGTTTCGAGCTGGCTGGGAAAGGGCAGCTCTTCATCCTCATCTTCGGCCAAGGTGATGGCGCTGCCAATATGAGCGATTAAGATCCAAAGGCTGACTAAAAAGGTCCAAGGTGGGCGGCGTTTCATGACTTGTGTTGATTCGTTCGGAGTTTCGCGCGGCGTTCTCGGTTTTCGCGTACGGAGCTCAGTCCTGGGTCGGCGCTCCGAAAGGAATCGGATTGAGTGAGCAGTCGCTGGGAGAGCGGGATGCGGACTTGTTTGTCGTTTTCTGCGGGTTGGGCTTCGGGGTTCGTTTCCTTGTCGGCAATGACCTCATTTGTGGGAAGGTTTGTCGGCAAGAATTGGTAGGCCAAAAATACGATTGCGACGGCCGCGGCAGCGGCGGCGATTGCAAAGTACCGTTTCCACCAGTGGGGCGATGGAGTTTCAGAGGAGCTTTCACTCAAAACCTCTTGGAGCAGCTCGGGGCGGGGAACTGAGCCATTGGCTTCGATTTCGTCCCAATTGGTGGAAACGGTACTTTGCAATCTCCGCCGCTGCCGCGGCCGTCGCAATCGTATTTTTGGCCT
>JBCCZW010000645.1:0-2705 GCA_039186805.1 Verrucomicrobiota bacterium | reverse complement strand
GCTGAATGAGCAGATGCGGTTTCAGTCAGATTTGGATACACTGGACGACTTTCGAAAGAATGGCGTAGCGGGTAGCGTGAAAGGAGACTACCGAAAGCTGTCCCACTATGCGCCATGGGTCACCGCTTCCTGCGCGCTAAGGCATTGGATCGAATTCTAGGAAAAACCTTAAAGTGAGAACCCATGGAACGCTGCTTATATCTAGAAAATGGTTCAGTGTGGGAGGATTTGTTGAAGTTTTGCTTGTAGGCTGGCGCGTCGAACCGGCAGATTCATGTTTTCGAAGGGTCGCCGCCCCGCCCGATAAATATCGATTTTAGCTAAGTCCCAATATGAAAGACAATTACACCGCCACACGAAGAGACTTTTTGAAAACTACGGCGGCGGGCGCCCTCGTTGCGGGATTGAGCGCCCGTTCTGCTTTGGGAACCGAGAGCGGCGGGAAACGGCCGAATGTGGTAATCCTTTTTATCGATGATTTGGGATTTGGGGATTTGGCTTGTTTCGGCAACAAGCGGATTCCGACGCCTCATATTGATTCCCTCGCGGCAAAGGGAGCCAAGTGCACGATGTCGTATATCACCAATCCTCCTTGTTGCCCTAGCCGGTGCAGCTTGATTACCGGAATGTATGCTCAACGATTCGGCAAGTCGGGAATGTCGCGCGGGTTACCTATCCCTGAGGATCATCCAACTATGGCGGAGTTTTTGAGGGATGCGGGCTATACAACAGGTCAAATCGGCAAGTGGGATATCGGCTCTAGAGGACAGGGGCCCCATCAAAGGGGCTTCATGGAAGTGGCCAAGGCGGCCCCTGGCGAGCAGTATGATCGCGAGCGTGAAGACGGTAGTTATGTTTACCTTACAGATCTCGATGGCGATTACATGGAGGAGTTCGTTGAGCGTAATCATGCTAGTCCTTTCTTCTTATACTTTTCTCCCTTTGCGGTGCATTCGAAGGTTAAGAACACGCCCCAGCATTATCGCGATCGCGTGCCTGGAGGAAAGGGAACGGCGTACGAAGGAGCGGTGATCGCAGTAGACGACGCCGTGGGTAAGCTCTTGGCGAAGCTCAAGGAACATGGAATCGAAGACGACACTTTGATCTTCTTCACAGGGGATAATGGAGCTAATCGAGCCGAAGGCGGCTCATCGGAACCTTATCGAGGAGGGAAAGGCAAAGATACTCAACAGGAAGGCTGGGTGCATACCCCGACCATAATTACCTGGCCGGATGTTATTCCCGAAGGAGTGGTCTACGAGGGGAAGATGGCGACGATCGATTTTTATGCTACGATAGCGAAGGCGGTTGGGAAGCCTCTTCCGGAGAGGTGCGATGGCGTGAATTTGATTCCTTACCTAAAAGGAGAGAAGAGGGGAGATGCCCATGAATTTATCTATTGGCACAACGCAGATCCGACGGATGCCCCTCGGCGCAACTTGTATGCGGCGCGTTGGAAGGATTGGCGTCTCGTGAAGTATCCGGATGGATGGAAACTTTTCGATCTTAAGAAAGATCCAAAGGAGATGAAGGATCTCGCGCCTCAATACCCGGAGGTGGTTGATCGCATGCTTAAAAAGTACCACGGCTTCGTGAGGACTTTACCGCCGTTGAAACCTAGCGCGGACTACAAGGGCGGGGGCCAGGTTCCTAAGGGCTGGGGCTGGCATATTGGAAGAGGTTAGCCGATCACGTTGTTTAGACTGAGATTTCGCATCGAGAATTTGATTGCAGGTATGCAGTTGGAGCGCCCGCTTGCGGCGGGACTTTGATTGGGTCAATGAGTGAGTTTCTGGTTAACCTATAAAAAATAATCTAGTTGATGATGCCGTTTACCCCAATCCGTTAACTTTGCTGAAAGTAGAGTATTTGATAGGCGCTCTCAGGATTATTTTCGAACGCGCCCAAAAGCGAATTGGGAGAAGTTGGTTTAAGCGGCAATTTGATGATGGAATCTCGTTTTAGGAATAGTCTAGTTTTAGGGAGTTTGAGCGCGGCTCTGTTGAGCTTGTCTTGCACGACTTTCGATAACGGCAGCCAGAGAACGGCGACTCCTTATAGTATTGAAATTTTGGGTACTTTTGAGGAGGTGTATGCTAAGATGGGGCCGCTTGAGGCGGATCCTGCTGCGATGGCGGTCGATGCGGAGGGTTTGCGAAACAAGATCTTTACTGGCTACCAAGGTTGGTTTGGTCCGAAGGGCGATGGAGGTGGCGCCGATTGGATGCACTATGGTTTGCCGCAGAAGGGCCAGAAGGGACGCATTTTCGAGCCGGGCAGTTCAGCGGTGGAGTTTTGGCCAAGTACCAAAGGTGCGGGCGAGACGGAACTGTATCCGACGGTGTTTCGTCATCGTGACGGATCGGTGGCCCATGTGGTCTCAAGTCTGCATCCGGATACGGTGGATCGCCATTTCCGTTGGATGAAGGAATATAATTTCGACGGGGCGTTCTTGCAGCGCTTTGGCGTGGCTTTGAAAAAGCCGCACCGTTACCAGACGCGAAATCATGTATTGGATAATGTAAGGCGCGCGGCGCGGAAGTATGGACGGGCGTATGCAGTTATGTATGATTTGAGTGGTTTGCAAGAGGGGGATATCAAGCGCGTGGTGATGGAGGACTGGAAACGTCTGAGCCGCGATATGAAGGTGACTGAGGAGAAGAATTACCTCACTCTAGGCGGCAAGCCTTTGGTGTCGATTTGGG
>JBCCZW010000644.1:0-2713 GCA_039186805.1 Verrucomicrobiota bacterium | reverse complement strand
GTCTTCAATAGCCAAGCGGGCGAAGAACTGAATTCAGACATGGGAAGCAAGAAGTAACCAACAATTCCCTACAAATTCGCCAAACAAAGCAAAACTATCGCTGGTCAAGCGATCCACCAATGAGCCGACAAAATCTCCTAAGCCAACTCAAGGTCTACAAAGCCCACCATCCCCAAGAAACGGATACAGCAAGTAAACTCATCGAATTTGTAGAGCTGCATGCCGACTGCTTCGAACGCTCCCTCCTCATAGGCCACATCACAAGCTCAGCGTGGGTCGTCAACAAAACCGGCACGCGCGCACTCCTTACCCATCACAAGAAGCTCGGGCGGTGGCTTCAACTCGGCGGTCATACTGATGGAGATACAGACACGTTCCAATCCGCCCTTCGAGAAGTTGAAGAAGAGTCAGGACTTAGCTCATTGAAACTCGCAAGACATGGAATATTCGACGTGGATATTCACGCTATCCCCGCGCGCAGAAACGAACCCGAACACTTCCATTACGACATCCGCTACGCATTCCAAACCGAAGGAAGCGAAGACTACGTAGTCAGCGAAGAATCGCACGATCTCGCTTGGGTTCAGATCACTAATCTAGCTACCTACACGGAAGAAGAATCTATACTTCGAATGGCCCGCAAATGGACGAAAGCGTCCTGATTCGCATGCCCTTCAATGGCCTCCAGCGGCAAGTCTTAGGCGGAAACCCTCGGTCGATTACTCGCTTTCGCGATTTTAACAGGAGAGAGCAAGCTTTTGCGCTTGTGAGCATGTTGCTTAAAACGGAAGTTAATGCACCATCGCATGAGACTCTCACTGCAACAGGCAACGCTTCTCCTCTGCATTCTTTTCGCTCTCGACACCGCCCCTTTTGCCGAAAGCAAGAAGGTAGAGCCTGGTTTTCCAGATATTCGCATCTTCCCCAGCAGCGAGATCAACACTAACCGCGGCAGTCGATTCGTATCGCTCGACCCCGATGGGCGCATCCTCTTTTCGGGTCAAGGCGAGCTGACCGCCTACAATGGAGTATCCTGGAAACGGATCAGCACGCCAAACATCGGCCCCATCGACGAATACCGCGTAGTCAAAACCCGAAAGGACGGCACTACCTTTGCCGCAGGCCTAACCTTCTGGGGCAAGCTCGTCGTCAACTCAGAAGGCAACTACATAGTCGAAGATCTCTCCGATACCGTAGACAAGACCCAACTCGCCAGCGAACACTACCATGAAATCGCCTTCCACGGCGACGACGTCTACTTCGCCTCCTTCAACACAATCGTCAGATGGAGTCCAACAAAGGGTAACAAGATTTGGAAACGAAAAGGTCTAGATCCCATCCTCTTCGCGCTGAACGACAGAGTCTATTACTTCCAAACGCACGTCGGGCTATTCGCCATCGAGAACGACGAAACGGTCTTCGTAGAAGGAAGCGAAATTCTGGCCACGGACAATACTAGAACAATGACTGCAGGCCCATGGTTCGACGGCCGCCACGCTTTTCTCAATAGTTCGAAAGGATTCGTACTCTTCGACGGAGCGACCTTTGAAACAAAAGAAACCGAATTGAATCAACTCTCAGACTACCTGTGGTCCGACGATTTCGTGCTCGCTACACCCGACGTAATCGCAATCTCGCTCGACCGACACGGCATCATTTTCATGGACCGTGCCGGCCAAATCATTAACCAAATCGATCACCGAGTAGACTACCGACTCATTGACACCGGAAAAATTCAAATAGCCGAAGACGGCTCGCTATGGACCTGTCTCTCCGAAGGCGTCGCGCGGATTTTCTACCCTCACCCGGTCACTTTCATCGATCAACGCTTCGGGCCCAGCCTCAACTGGTACGAAATCGAACGCCATAACGGCAAACTCCTGATCAGTTCGGATGGAGTCATCTACGAAGGAGTCTACCAGCAATCCGGCATCTTGGATCGCCTAGAACCTAAAACCCCCCACGAACCAGGAAACGTCACCTCGATCATTTCGACGGAAAACGGACTATTGGCCACCACCCTAGAAGGACTGTTTCTCTTCGACGACGAATGGGACTACCAGGTACTCAAGGAAACCGCGCCTCTCCACCATATCGCCAAATCTCGCAACGATCCCGATCTCTACATAGCGACCGGCATCGAAACCATCTACGTCTTTAAACTCGTCGACGGCCAATATAGACCTGTCGAAGAAGCTATACCTAGTCATATCACCACAAATCGGATACAGCAAGACGACGAGGGAGTCTTCTGGCTCGAACACGGCGTAGGCGCAGTCGGAAGGCTCGAAGTCGAGAACGGCAAGCCTCACTACAAAAACTACTCTGCCGATGAGATGTGGCCAGCTTCGCGTAATACACAGTCGATCAACACGGTCTTATTTGACTGTTGTCCTAATATATCGCGGATACACAGCCCAGCTAGATCATGAGACCCTCTTCGCCGCAGGATCAGGAGAGAAGCAATAAGACAAGATCCTGGTTTGCTAACATAGTGGCGGACTAATGTGAGGCAGCCAATACACTGGGCATATCGTTCGGCATAATTTCACCGTGTTTTGAAGGATAAGGAGGATTAAAATGTTATGTGTTCAGTGTTAGGCTCTCGATAATTTCACCCCGACTTCCATAACTAAAACTCGATAGTCCCTTTCGAGGACGGTGACTGGAGAGTCTAATGGGTGGCTAATAAGGTGACAACGATGATTTTTGC
>JBCCZW010000643.1:0-2719 GCA_039186805.1 Verrucomicrobiota bacterium | reverse complement strand
TCCCTATACGCCGCAGCGAATTGAGTATCAGAGTAGTCGCCTGATATGAGATTCGTCCCCAGATCATCGTTTCGCGTAGTCGAAAACAAAAGATTTCCCTCGGTATCGATCAGAAAGAGGTTGCTGATGTAGTCGTAATTCCGCGCCACTGACAAAAGCTCGTCTTGATTCCCTTCGATAAGAGCCAGCCAATCATCGCTCCCAACATAAGCATCCAAACTAAGCTCACTCCCGCGATATCCCGACGCCAGCAACTTGAGAAACTCCCAATTGTGAGGATTGCTCGAATGCGTCCTGAGATCCATAAACCGATAATCAAACCAGTTGTTAATGAACCGCTGCTTATAGATCGCGTCCCATTTCAAACGCTCTTTCGCTCCTTCGATTAGAATCCCGCTCGCCTGGTGATAGCCAATCCAAGACACCACCGCCATAGGGGCCAAAGCCAACAAAACAAACCAAACTAAAAGCCGCGATTTTAAAGACGTTCGCATGGAAGCCAGACTACTCATAGAACGCTCCTTCCTCAATCGAACGACTTCCAAGCTCAGATGCGAGTCCACCAATCCAAGATCCTACTCGCATCCACCCTTGGGCTCCTAGATCTCCTCGCCCCGAAGAACGATGTTGCGCGCGCAAACGCCCATCCGAAATGCTCCGGTTTACAGACGGCGAAACGCAGCAATTCAGTCCAAAATTCGAGTTGTCGAAGCGCAAACACATCATAGAGGCGGCAGGTTCGCCCACCTTCAAACAGGCCCCGAAAATTCGCAACCTACCCCCGATTTTTGACGGAATGATTAAAACTTCGTATTCGTAGCTCTCAGCAGCTAGGCGCCGCGTATCATCCCCGCCGTTTCCACGCGAGCTCCCAGTTTCCTCAGCAGATTCACCATCCCGTTGTAAGCTCGGTCGAAAAAGAGATAATCTCGCGGCAAGCCCTCTACTTGCTTCGCCGCTCTAAAGCCTTCATTCAAACTCGCCTGAGGTATCCTGGGATGCTTCGAAAAGTCGTACCGCTCCTCCACATAAGGAAGCCTCAGCCATTCCTGCAAGAGGCCGAATGTGGGATGAACCTTCTCCACATATTCCTCAAGCGAGTACGAATCGGCGAACAGGCTGATCGTCTTATAGGCCTCCAGAACCTCTCCCACATGCTCGCCATCCCTATTCAGCAGTATCGACCTGAATATCGCCGCCATTCCGTCGGGAAACTCCTGCGACACTGCCTTCACGCATCCGAAATCCAAAACCGCAAGTTCCCCACTCTCCACAACCATAAAGTTTCCCGAATGGGGATCCGCGTGAATCCGATTCAAACCGTAGAAGCAATGAATGAAGAAATCGAATAACCGCTGTCCCACCGTATCGCGTTCCTCTTGACTCGGCCCCGCGGCCGCCCACTCGTCCAGATGCAGTCCCTCTAAGCGCTCCATGCTCAAGACGCGGTCCCCCGAAGTCTCTCTTATCACCTTCGGAATTCGTATCCCAGGCAATGATACGCGAGCCCTAAACCACTCTAAATTCTCCGCCTCATTCCGATAGTCGACTTCCTCCAGCAGCCTCTCCTCAATCTCATCCAAACATTCGCTCAACAAATCCCTCCGCGGCAAAGCGCCGGAGCGTCCCGCCACATCCACCAACATCGTACGCATCACCTTTAAGTCGCTGCCAATCGTCGCCGCAATTCCCGGATACTGCACCTTCACCGCTAACTGTTCCCCCTTTTTGGATACAGCCCGATGCACCTGTCCCAGGCTCGCGGCCGCAAATGCCTCCGATTCGAAACTCTCGAATAGCTTCCCCGGTCCCATGCCCCACTCCTTCTGAAAAACCTTCAAAATCAAAGCCCGATTGAGAGGCATCACTTTATGACAGGCCTTCTCCAACTCCTTGCGCATCGACTCCGGCAACAAGTCCGCCTCCTGACTCAACGCCTGAGACAGCTTCAAGGCAGTCCCTCTGAGCATACCCAAGGTCTTCAGCAAAAGCTTCCCCAACTCCTCCTCATGCAACGTCTGCTCCTCTTTCTTAAAAGACTTCCCTCGCAAAGTCTTCTTTCCCAGGTGAGCCAACTGCTTTGCGCCCAGCTTCGTCGCCGCAATGCCCGTAACCGCAGCACGCGATAGACGACTCGTAGGTATGGATTCCTCCTCCGACATAACAACCCCCCCAACTAACCCGCGATAAACGCCGTCTTGGCCTTCACCAGCTTCTGCAGAAGATTCCCTCGATCTCCCATCGACCTGAAGAAATAGCTCTTCAAAAAGAAGGATCCCACATCGAAGGTCTTATTGATGATTCCGCTGTTCAAAATCAAGTATCCAAGATCCAACGACAAATCGATCATCTGAGTCGTGTCCGCAAACTCCTCCGACTCATCCTTACTCCAATAAATCAATACGCCCACCACATATTGGCAAAGCATCTCAGGAACGATATCCTTGAAAGGCATGTCCTCGATCTCCCCCTTCTCTTCAGCCTCATCCAAAAACCCTTTTATCGCATCCTTAAACTCCTTCTTGATCGGCGTCGTATCCGAATAGGCCAACGAAGCCGAATTCAGAATCATATCCAAACTCTCCAAGACAAACTCCCTGTCCGCCAATAAGTGCTCCAGATACCCCTCCAGCAAAGCCTGCAGCTTCTCCTTTAAACTAAACTCCTCAAAATCCTCAACTTCTTCTAAGTCCCCAATCGCATCCCGCGCCTTCTGCAC
>JBCCZW010000642.1:0-2729 GCA_039186805.1 Verrucomicrobiota bacterium | reverse complement strand
TTTTCCGTTTCCAAGGCGATTCTCGTGGCCGATGGTGTTCATCGTAGAGGCGGACGACCACTTTATCTTCGTGCATGGCGACGCTGGTGTCTTCGGCATCTATGTCTATAGGAGAGGCGTTGGGATTCCTTGGATCCTCATTTGGGATCACGATCGCCGAACCAGTTTGGCGAAATTTGATCGTGCCGGGGACTAGGTCGGCATCGTGAGGAATGCAGTATTTCTGGCCCTTGATTTTGATGAGTTCGCCTTTGCTGACGAGGAGTCGCAATTCGTGGTCGAGTTTTCTTTGGTCGCGTTTGCCAAGTCCTAACTCTTTGGTTAGCTCGTACTTGTCAAGCGGAGCATAGTTCTCGGATTGGGCGAGGGCGATAATTCGTTCCCTGATTTTCATTAGATAATTATTATAGAATATGTTTGGATTCCCCGGCTCAATCTCTAGAGGGTTTTCTTCGATGAAAATCGTTCACGCGGCAAGCGAGATGTTCCCTTTCGTAAAGACCGGAGGATTGGCCGACGTATGCGGCGCTCTTTCGAAGTTTTTGGCCGGATCTGGTCACGAAGTTTCGTTTTTCCTCCCTGGATACAGAAGCTTGCTGGAGTCTCCTGAATTCGATAAGGCCAAATTAAAGGTAGTCTTGCAAATTGAGCTAGGCGACGAGTTCCTCAGAGGAGAAGTTTATTCCATAAATCTAGGAAAACGTCAGGCATTGTATCTAATTCGTCGCGACGAATTCTTTGATCGCAGCTTTCCCTACGGCACCAATGGGCGAGACTATGACGACAATGATCGACGCTTTATCTACTTTTGTAAAGCAATTGTTGAGGCGATGCGTCTTTTGGACATCAAGGCCGACGTGCTTCATTGCCACGATTGGCAAACAGGATTGACGCCTCTTTTCCTTAGGGTGGAAGAGCAGGAAACTGGCACTTCGCTCGCTTTGAAGACTTTCTTCTCGATTCATAATCTTGCCTTCCAAGGTCTGTTTCCCGGTAAGTCTTTCGAACTGACGAATCTGCCCGATGAGTTCAATGCCTTGGACGGCATCGAGTTTTACGAGCAGATTAGCATGATCAAAGGAGGCATTTTCTTTGCGGACAAGATCATGACGGTGAGCCCGAACTACGCTCGCGAGATTTTGACTCCAGAATTTGGATGCGGCCTGGAAGGGGCGCTGAAGGTGCGAGAGGATGATTTAGTTGGGATCGCTAACGGTATCGATACTGAGGTTTGGAATCCGGAGAAGGACCCGATCTTGCCCAAGAATTTCTCGATTAAGAACATGGATGGCAAGGACGAGTGTCGGCATGCCTTGTTGGAGTCTGTCCGATTGCCGCATAACGATAAGCCGGTTTACGGGATGGTCTGTCGTTTGACCGAGCAAAAGGGAATCGACCTTCTCTTGAGACAGTTGCCTTTTTTCGTGAAGAACGATTGTCGCTTGGTGATTCTCGGTAGTGGCGATCCTGGATACGAGCGAGCGCTAAAGCGTTGGGTGAAGTCTCATCCAGACAATTTTGCATTGTGGATGAAGCTCGATGAGCAAATGTCTCACTTGATTGAGGCGGGTTCGGACTTTTTCTTGATGCCCTCGGTCTTCGAGCCTTGCGGCTTGAATCAGATGTATAGCCAGCGCTACGGGACGATACCGATTGTTTCGCGAGTTGGTGGATTGGCGGATACGGTGATCGATATCGATTCAAACCCTGGTCAGGGCACGGGTATTGCATTCGAGCCGAATGAAAACGCGTTTAAGGGAGCATTGAAGCACTCGTTGGAGCTTTTCGATGACAAGAGCGAGTTTGCAGCCGTTAGGGAGAATGCGATGGCGCGTGATTTCTCATGGCAGCAAGTGGCTAAAAAGTATGAAGAGTTATATTACGACTCGATTTAATCTGTAAGGAAAAAATTGATACTAAGGGGACGCGACGGTATGAATCAATTGAATGATATTCGTCGCGTTTTAATATCGGGAGGTCACGGTTTTTTGGGCAGCGCATTAAAGACTCGTCTCGCGAGCTTGGGTTGTGAAACGTTGGTGTTGACGCGTTCCGTTCGGGGGGCGGGAGATATTAGGTGGAATCCGGCTGCGAGAGAGATCGAAGGGGAGAAGTTAAACGGAATCGATGCAGTCGTACACTTGGCGGGGGAGAGCCTGACCTCTGGTCGATGGACGAAAGAGAGGAAAGCTTCCTTTCGATCGAGCAGAGTGGAGGCGACAGATTTCCTTGTGGAGGCTTTAGGACGTTGCGAATTGCCTCCGAAAATTTTTCTGTGCTCATCGGGAATTGGCGTGTATGGGAATTCTGGATACGCGATATGCGATGAGTCCACTGGCAGAGGAGAAGGCTTTTTGGCGGATTTGTGCGTCGATTGGGAAAGAGCGGCGATGAAGGCAGAGTCGTTTGCGCGGCGCGTGGTTTCGTTGAGAACCGGAGTTGTGTTGAGTCCGGAGAGCGGGGCTTTGAAGCTGATGCTTCCGATTTTCAGGAAAGGTCTAGGTGGGCAAATCGGGGATGGAAAGATTTGGATGTCATGGATCGCGCTTGAGGATTGGGTGGAAGCGGTGATTTTTATTTTGGGAAATGAACTGGAAGGACCGGTTAATCTAGCCGCTCCAGAGGCGGTTTCGAATGGCGCGTTTACAAAAGCTCTAGGGAAAGCTCTGGGGCGCCCGACTGTTTTTCCTGTTCCGCGGTTTATGCTTAAGGGAATGTATGGGAGCGAG
>JBCCZW010000641.1:0-2744 GCA_039186805.1 Verrucomicrobiota bacterium | reverse complement strand
GTCCTCCCCTTCAGCAAGTTCCCCGGCACGGACACCCTGCTAGGCCCCGAAATGCGATCGACGGGCGAGGTGATGGGTCTCGATACGGACTTCGGACGCGCCTTTGCCAAAGCTCAAATTGGGGCGGGGCAGAGCATTCCCACCAGTGGGACAGTGTTTATAAGTGTGAGCGATCGCGATAAAGCCGCCGCCGTCGAAATTGCCCTCGACCTAGCCGCCCTCGACTTCCGCATCGTCTCCACCGAAGGCACGCAGCAATACTTACGCAGCCATGGTATCGAAGCCGAAAAACTCCTCAAACTCCACGAAGGCCGCCCCCACGTCATCGACGCCATCAAAAACGGCGACATGCAGCTCATCATCAACACCCCTTCCGGCGGCGAAGCCCAAGCCGACGGACGCAAAATCCGCCGCACCGCCCTCCTCTATAAAATCCCCCTAGTGACAACCCTGGCCGGAGCAAAAGCGACCACAGCAGCAATAAAGTCATTGCGCTCGGGTCAGCTAGCCGTCAAATCGCTACAGGAGTATCATCATTGATGTAAGAATTCATTTTCAACTTCAGCAAAGGATACGATTGCTATTGCTATAGGTAGGTTTGCTTGTATCGATATTAGTATTGATCCCGTAGACATCGTCTCGAACCTGCCCCAAGAGCTTTCCTGGGGGCTAGGAGTAGGTGTCGAGCCAAATTCAATTCAGGCTGAGTGACCCATTCAAGCATATCGGACAGAATTGGATAAGATACGCTCTTGAGATGGTATGAAATGATTCGGTCTAATCAGCTCAATCAGGGGTAACATAACGATAAAGATTTTCGTTACCTCACCCCAAAAAGTGCTGTGCGGAAAAAGATTGGGATGTTCACCCGCCTCAGAGGCGTTAGACGGAAAGATTCC
Organism: Verrucomicrobiota bacterium; assembly: GCA_039186805.1. GTDB lineage: Bacteria > Verrucomicrobiota > Verrucomicrobiia > Opitutales > Opitutaceae > JBCCZW01. The sequence goes on along the minus strand of JBCCZW010000641.1, from coordinate 1,845 downwards.
GCCTAGTAAGTAAGTTAGACATCGTGTATGGTTGATAAGCAAATATGACTGAAACACCTCATACTAAAGTTGAAGTTTTTATTAGTCACAAGCATGAAGACGAGACAACGGCAGCCCTCTTAAATCAGCGTCTAGAGCTCTATGGGGCTGGTCGAGTCTCCAGCTTTATCTCCGAACGCATTTCACCCGGTGTAGATTGGTTCGATAAGATTCGGGAGCGCCTCTCAACCGCTGACGTTCTTATTCTGCTGTTTACAGCTACACATGCATCATGGGATTGGCCTCTTTATGAGGTGGGTCTGGCAACTAACATCGACGATGAGTCTCCTTGTAGGATTGTATGTTTCCACCCCCCAGACACGTCCCCTCCTGATCCGATTAAGTTTACACAAGCAGTAAAAGCTGACGAAGAAGGCATCGAGGATTTTCTTTATAAGTTCTTTTGTACCTCAGAAATAACCGGATGCGATCCACCAGTTAATTCGAAACTTGCTGAAGACAGAGCTGTAATTAGTCAATTGGCTGTGGATGTCGCAAAGGGTTTCAAGGCCGTGAAGCCCTGGAAAAACTATTTCACGAATTTCCTCTGGGTGATAATAGATGAAGGAAAGGTCGACGAAGAGGAAATTCCAAAATCAGCAAGGATCGATCCAGAGAGTAGTGGGCTCGCGATGTTCCGAGTTACTCCGAAGCCGCCTACTCGAGATTTTTGGACTTGGGGCGAGTTGTTAGCCAAAGCCAATCGGGAAGATGACGAAGGCTGGATTAAGGCTTTGGGCGAGCGCTTTTATTGGGCGAGTCGCGGCAGCAATCTTAGATCCATGACACACAATTTCACCTGTATGAGAACAGGTAACATCTTCCGCCCACTTCTTAATCGCGTGGAACTTCGTTCGGATAACTCAATGCTATTCGAGATTATATTGGTTGAGCATATTACTCCTACAGCTTAGCAAACCGCTGCATCCGGAGCCGTGGAGTTCGTGATGTGTGAGTTATGTCGTTCGAAGCAACTTGCTGGAAGACAACGTTGAGCAGAATGAACATCCCCCGATGCTTGCACCGAGGTATCACCTCGCTACGCCTATCACGCTTCGCGCGTCGGCTTCACTCGACAGCGCTTTCAGACGCTGTGACTCGTATCGAAGCAAGCTGCGGGGTATGATACGAAATCCGGTTATCCAGATATCCAAACGCAAATCGACTTCCGTGGCTTATGTGGAAAGCGTTTGAGAAGTTCTGAGAACCAGTCTATTTTTGGGCTTTGTCAGCCCGGATTTGGTATGAGACCCAAAGAAGTTAGATCAAGTTGTAAGTCTCCATTGTCCGGCTCGCCGCACGCAGCCTTTCTCGAAATGGGGCTTCGCTTCCGTCCTATCAAACCCGGCTCCCACAGCGATCGCTCCATCCGCGAAGTCGGAGCCGATTCTCTCAGGCGATCACTCTTCTCCAAGCTCGCCCACATGTCCGCATCTAACTCCTCACGAAAATCCCAATAGTACGCCAACGCCGAATAAATCTTGCCCGGAGCAATGTGCGGGTATGAAGATGCAACTCTTCAGGACTCCAGCCTTACGCCAAATGCGAAGTCGCCAACTCCACCACCTTCATCGTGGTGCCCTCAATCGTCGGCACGCGATTCTCATCCCAAACAACGTGCTTGTATTCCGTTGCCACGTTCGTCACGAGAATGTCTTTCAACGCCTCGGCTTCTCTAGGGTAGCGTTCTGGAGTGGGGGGCGATCGCGTGGGGGAGAAAGGCGATCGCCACTAACCTTGTTGAGGATAAAGATTGGGAAAACAACGTTCCACCATGTCCAGTGGAAACCCCAATCGAACTGCTCC
>JBCCZW010000640.1:0-2744 GCA_039186805.1 Verrucomicrobiota bacterium | reverse complement strand
GGGTAGCGTTTGGCGATTTCGGATAAATTTCTATTGAGAGGAGTGGCTTTGGGGGATTAGTCTTATCTACGGAGGTCGGCTTCATTTTGAAAGGGATGGTATTGCTAACGTCGAGGAGGGATTGAGTCAGGTCTACTCCCTCGGGAATGTCGATTCGCGCCGTCTTGGAGAGCTTTTTTGGTGGAATCGGCTTCGATTTACGTAAGCTCCTCGCTGATCTCCGTTTTTGCCACAAAATTTTCCAACGTTGGAAAATTCTGTGGCTGAAGTTGGTTGATGGTTTGGGAGCTAACTTTGAGGCGATAGGAGGGTGTGAGCCCATTTTTTGAATACCTCCTTGCGGGCGTGCCAGGCTTGCCTGCCTTTGTATTTGCGGGGTTGAAGGGAGTAAGGGAGGAATGGATCGATTTCGTAAGCGGAGTTCCAGAGTACTGATTCTTCTTCAAACCAGCGAACAGAAGATGGGCCGGACTGAGGCGATGTGTTTTTGACGAAGTTTAGATAAGCTTCGTAGCGTTCGTTTATGATGTCGAACTTCCAGGTTCTGGAGATGAGCCCTTGGTTATCGATTTCGCCGATCGTTTTGCTTTCGAGCAGGATGACTTTTTTAGGATCAGTTTGCTCTCCTTGGATCTCGTTAGTCCAATTGTCGTAGGGTCGATGGGTGACCCATAAACTCCCTTGAAGTTGGCCAAAGCGGCGCGCTTGCAGCCATTTTCGAAGTTGTTTGCGTTCCACCGAGGCGTCTCTTGGAAGGTCGAATGAAAGCAGTCGCCATTTCCCGTCCCAAACGTGATTCCATTCGTCTTCCGGCAGGATCTTGCCGAAGAGTTGTCTTTTTCCAGATTCGGTGAGCTTGGCGACCCAGTTCGCTTTCGAGTTCGTGTTTTCTAGGTTCATGAGCCCCTTATTCGATAAGCTCTTAAGGTTGCGAGCGGCGTTGCGGTCGGAACTCCAACCCGAGTAGGAGTAGAGAAGACTGTTGGTGTTGAATGCGACTTCGATTATGTCTAGCCCGGACAGCATGAGCAATTCGAGAAGTCGCGTGGATTTACGCGTAAGACCCATAATGATACAAGAGTGAATGGACTTAGAAGGGTGAGGGACTATGCGTGTGTTTGCCATAAAATTTTCCAACGTTGGAAAATTTTGTGGCCGGGATCGTTTTTGCGAAGCGTTTCGAGTGGGGCCCGTTGGTGGGTTTGGGCGATACCGAGACTGTCTCTTTAGCTGCAAGATGGGATGGCGATTGCTTAGCTGATTAGGAGGAGGCGGGGTGGGGAGCTCCGATCAGTTGTGGGGGCTCGGTGGATACAAGGTGGGACTTTGCTAAAGGGGTTTTGAGTAGCGATACGCCATAGGTTATGAAGACCGAAGCTGTAAGTGATTGGCTTGGGATTATGGGTATAGTGGAGGTCGTAGAAGTTCTCGGTAAGGTGGTGCTGGAAGTGTTGATCGTCGGACCCTCCGTGCAGAGCGAGGAGTTCTTGGCGAATTTCGGGGATGTCCAAGTAGCGAATGGCGTCTTCGTTGGCTATCCCCAATGAGCTAGCGCCGTGATAGGTACAGAGGTAGGTGTCGACATCGATGTCGGCGGAATCGGCATGGAAGTCGTATACATCTAGGGGTACGGGCCCAGGGTTTTCGTCTCGGGGGTAATAGGGTATATAGTCGAGGATGGGGTCTAGGCCGGCTTCTTGGAGGAGGGCTTGGTCGGCGAGAAGGGCTTGGCGGGCGAGGCGGCCCCCAGGGCTCAGGGTCAGGGCGTTTAGATCCTCTTCGTTTTGGGTGGCGACGTCGTGGAAGGGACCGATTAGATCAGCGATTTCAGCGAAATCGCCTTTAAGCGTGCGTGGCCAACAAAGAGCGTTGATGCCGTTTTCGAAGGGAGTTGCGATGAGTTCTTCGAAAGAACTGACATAGCGGATGCGGTGGTAGGCGGACGGCATGGATAGGTTATTCGACAGTTCTCACATATGCCAAGCGGGCTTCCTTTATCGCGAAGCTGCGTTTCGGATGGAATAGCGTTGGCGGCTTAAGGCGGGGAGTGGCTGCGCGCGGAGCTTCAGTGGAAAGTTGCGGTGTAGAGAATTGGACTTGGGGCTTGAGAGATTCTGTATTTTTGTCAGCTAGTTCTCGAGCGAGAAAGCGCGGGCTACGCCGTATTTACATGGGGAGCGTGTGATGACGCTTTATGTGGGAAGGGGTTGATTTCGAATAATTTAGTTTCGTGCTTGGGGGAGTCTTTACGATGGCCGTCTCGGTCGGATAAGACCTGGCCTGCTTTCATCGATTCCTTAGAGGGTAACTTGGTTGAGGGAAGAGGAGGAGGCTTCGAGGTCGCTTAGGTTATTGAGAGTGACGCGAGCGATTTGGGTGAGGGCGGTGTCGGTGAAGAAAGCTTGGTGCCCGGTGACCAGGACGTTGGGGAAAGTAAGGAGGCGGGCGAAGATGTCGTCTTGCAAGACGCGTGAGGATTGATCTTCGAAAAATAATGAGTCCTCTTCTTCATAGACGTCGATGGCCAGGTTTCCGATATGACCTTTTTTGAGGCCTTGTATGACCGCAGTAGTATCTATGAGGCCGCCGCGGCTGGTGTTGACTATGGTGACGCCGGGCTTCATTTTGGCGATGGCGCTTGCATCGATGAGATGATGAGTTTCTTTGAGCAGGGGACAGTGGAGGGAGATGATGTCGGACTGAGTGAAGAGCGTATCCAGATCTTCATAACGAGCCCCGCTTCG
>JBCCZW010000639.1:0-2747 GCA_039186805.1 Verrucomicrobiota bacterium | reverse complement strand
GATATAGAATCGAGAGCATCTGAAAATGATGCGATCGCTAAAGAGACGAATCTCGATTCATTCTTGTCCGATGTCGATTGGGATTTGGCCAAATTGGAGTTGGACCTGGCTTTAGAAGGATTGGGGCCGGATGAGCTGCAGGAAATGTTCATCGATGCTCTGGCTCGAGACTTAGAGGAAAAAAATTCTTTCGAAGCGGCTGGGATGATCTTGGAGGAGATCGCTCTGCAGGACCCTTTGGTTGGGGAGGCGTTGCTGAATGCTCTGAGCCCTGCGGAAAAGACGAAGTTGGCTTCGGCGCTGGCTAAGGGTTGGGCTGAAGGGGATCCCATGGGCGCATGGGATTGGATTACGGTTTCTTGGATGGATCCAAATGGCGAGTATTTGGATCGAAAGCTGCAGTATTCGCTTTTCTATGACGCCTTGGATGTCGTTTTGACGCGGCGAAAGGAATATCAGGTGGCGGCGGACCTGGTACGGCAGGAGTATGAACCTGAGTTAAAGGAGCAGCTGGCAGAGTTGATTGCGAAACGAGTGGTGTCCGATAATCCTTCGGACGCTCTGAGTCGGATTGAATTCGATAGCGACGACGAGATCGATCAGGCGATCTTGGATGCGATTGTGGATGAATGGTCGCAGAGAGATTTTCTTGGCGTGAAAAATTGGGCGTTGTCGAATGAACAGCAGGTGTCTGAGTTGGGAGTGAGGAAGGTAGCGAAGCAGCTGCTATTGAACGAAGCGGAGTTGGACTTGCTGGAGTTTCATTCGGGCTTGGGCGACGTGGATAAAAGAGATGCGGCGGCGGCGGAGGTGGGGCGATTGACGGCAAGGCGGGAACCAGATTTGGCGACTCATTGGTTGAATGCGATTCAATCGGGACCGCGGAAGCAGATAGCGGTGAAGGGGGCTTTGTATGAATTGGGGCACGATGACTTTGAGGCGACGGTGGGCTTGCTGGATGGGGTATACGATGTACGTTCAGCGGATCGCTTGCCTTTGATGACAGACGCACTCTTGAGCTGGTCTAGGGTCGACGTTGGCATTGTAGAAAGCTATCTCGCCTCTGGTCGAGAAGTATACCTGCCGCGTACTCTCGATGAATTTCGAAAGTACGTGGAGAGTTCACTTTGAGGCCTCCATTTCATTCAGCTCGTCCAGCTCGATACCTTCTTTTTATAGAATTTGAAGGATGAGCCGATTGTTTCGTTGAAGGTCACTAACATTACGGGAAGCAGGATCAGAGTGATGGTGGTGGCGAAGAGGACTCCGAAGCCTACGGAAACTGCCATGGGCTTTAGGAATTGAGCTTGGACACTCGGTTCTAGAAGGATCGGAACGAGACCGATGAAGGTCGTGAGAGTCGTTAGAAGTATGGCTCGGAACCGTTGTCCTCCCGCTTCTTCGATGGCCTCTCGCATGGCGACTCCGTTTGCCTGCAAGTCATCCACTCTTGCGATGAGGACTAGGGAATCGTTCACGACGATACCAGAGAGAGCGAGAATGCCGAATAGGGATAAAATGGATACAGGAATTCCGACTATAAAGTGTCCTAGGAGCGCTCCGATTATCCCGAATGGAATGACTGACATGATGAAGAGCGGCTTGACGTAGGACTTTAGCGGGATGGCTAAGAGTATGTAGATCAGCAGCACCGAAAGCAACATTCCGCTTTGGAGCGATGCGATGGATTTAGCGCGTTGTTCCGCCTCGCCGCGCAGAGCGATTTGAACGTCGGGATATTGAGCGGCGAAGATTGGGAAGTACTCGGTGGAAAGCGCCGCGAGGACATCGTCGCCAGAGGAGACTGTTTTGTCCACTTCGGCGAGTACGGAAACGATTCGTTTGTAGTCGGCCCGTTCGATTGCGGCGAGCGATTCGCCGAAGTCCGTATTGGCGACGATGGAAAAGGGAACTGCCGTTCCATCCGTAGATCTGATTCGCATGTCGCGAAGCGTATCGATTTGGCTCCTATCATTTTCCGGATAGCGAACCATCGCTTTCACTTCATCGCGTCCTCTTTGAATACGCTGCGCTTCGATGCCGAAGAATGCGGCTCGTACGCCGTTTGCCAGATCCCGTCGACTGAAACCGGAAGCTTCTCCGGCAGGCGTGAGGCTGACTTGTATCTCAGGTCTGCCTGAACTAAAGCTATCCCGGACGTCATAGATCCCTGGATACTTCAGGATCTCTTCTTTCATCGCGTCAGCGGCCGTTTGCAAGGCGTCGAGATCCCGACTTTCAAGTTGAATCGACAATCCTTGACCAGGAGGACCGGCACGTCCGCTGAAGGTTAATGACTTGACGCCCGCAATTTCGCCGACTTTCGCGCGCCAGCGATTTACGATTTGACCGGTGCTGATATCGCGGCTTTCGGAAGTGGTTAAGCTCGCCGATATGGCGGCGCTGGTGTTGGTTCGCGAGGAGATTTGAACATTGCGGACGACGACTTGCCCTGTTTCTTCCTCGATCTGTTGATTCACCTCCGAGATGGCTTCTGCGATCCTAAGCACGTTGGCGTGCAGGTGACTTACGGGTAAGCCTTCTTCCAGCGTTAGATTGGCCGAAACATTATCTCTGAAAATATCGGGAAAGAAAACGAAACGGAGCTTACCGGCGGGCAGCAATGCTCCGATCACGATCAGCGTCCCGATGAAGAAAGCGAGCGAGACGTATCGGTAGTTCAATGCCACCCTAAGGGTCGGTCGATAGACCGTTGCTACGAACCGTTTCAAGCCGCTGGCGAATAT
>JBCCZW010000638.1:0-2756 GCA_039186805.1 Verrucomicrobiota bacterium | reverse complement strand
GGTTTTCTTTGGGAGAAGACGGCACGATCGACCCGAATGCGGCCAACTCATTGACCGCTACGGATGAGCTCGCCGATGCGGATTTGATGGTACTTTTTTTGCGTTTTCGTCGCCCGGACGAGGCGTCGTTTCAACATATTCTATCCTATCTGAAGTCGGGAAAGCCTGTGGTTGCGTTCCGGACGTCGACGCATGGGTTTCGCTTTAGCAGCGATTCGCCCTTTGCGGGCTGGGGGTTTCAGAAGGATCCCACTTTCGTGCATAGCTATGCGGGCGGCGAGCTGACCGGCGAGTTGCTGGGACAAAAGTGGATCACGCATCACGGACACTTTTCGGATGGAGATAATCCTCTGACGAGCGTGACTGTGGATGCCAGCGCGAAAAGACATCCGATTTTGAGAGGCGTCGAGTCATTCGATGCCTATTCGTGGCTATATCATGTACAGGGCGGAGGGGATTCGGTTTCTGGAGATCCTCAGTTCTTGCTCAACGGTAAGTCGCTGCGTTCGAAGAAGGAGCAGCTGGGGCAGCTCAATCGCTACCCAATATCCAATCCGGTTGCCTGGACGAAGACGCACAATCACGGTTTCAATCGCGCTCGCGTGTTCACTACCACCTTGGGTCATCCTTATGATTTCAAAGATCCGATGATGCGTCGTTTTGCGCTTCAGGGGATGCTCTGGGCGCTGTCTAAGGAAGAGCTGATTCCGGCGAAAGGGGTGGGGACTGATACGGTCGGCGAATACGACCCGAATAACTCCGGATTTGGAAAGAAGTACAAGGCGGGACTTAAACCAGAAGATCTGATAAAGTAGTATCCGATATTTGGTTACGATAGGATGTGGTTGGGTCGATTCTATATGGTTCCGCGAAACCCTCGAAAGTGTAGAGCGCGAGCTTGATTCAGCGTGGATTCAGGGGCCCGCTGCTTGCGGCGGGTCGAAGATCTCTGGACCTTCGCTCCGTGGTGGGGCTTGTTATTTATATCGTGTATTAGTAGAATAAATACATGCTCCTTTGCGGGTTCGCAGTTTGGCGAAGCAAGTCGGGTGGTTTTTGTCTGATTGTCCGAAAGCGGCGAGCGCTTGGAAAATGCTCTTTGAGGTTCACATCCTATTGCCCTGTGAAATAATTGTGTAAGTACAATTAATCATGAACACAGCCCCAACCTCTCGTCGCAATTTCGTTAAAGCTGCTGCCACTGCGGGCGCAGGTTTTCTCATTCTCCCCACGGGGACGCTTTTTGGGCAGAATCGCCCGGGCAATAAGCTGAATATCGCCTTAATCGGCTGTTGGGGGCGAGCGACGGCTCACCGTCGCATGCTGCAGGGCGAGAACGTGGTAGCGATCTGCGACGTCAATACCAAGGCCTTGGACGCGACGGCTCTCGAGTTTCCCAAAGCGAAAAAGTACAAGGATTGGCGTAAGTGTTTGGATCAGAAGAATATCGACGCCGTCGTGATTTGCACTCCTGACCATCACCACGCGTTTATCGCGATTTGGGCGATGAACCGCGGCATGCACGTCTACGGCGAGAAGCCTTTGGCGAATAGCGTCGAGGAGGCCCGCATGGTTCGCGATATCTATATCAAGAACCGCAACAAAATCGCGACTCAGTGCGGCACCCAGCGCCACTTTGGTTCGAACTTCGCGCGGGTTCGCGAATTGATCAAAGGAGGGGCGATTGGCGATCTCAAGACCGTGCACGCTTGGGGCAATCGTACCCATAATATGACGGGCTACCAGCCTGATGAGGGTCCGGCTCCTGATTTCATCGATTGGGACCTCTGGATTGGGCCTTCGCCGATGCATCCTTTCAATTCCAAGTACTTCATTGCGGAGCGGAGAAACGCGGTAGTGAGTTATTTCGATGCGGATCCTAAGAATTGGCCGTCCGGTTCCAACTGCCTCTCTTGGAATATGTACAGAGATTTTGGCAACTGGCAGATCGGTGACATGGGAAGCCATACGATGGATCTTGCTTTCAATCCCTTGGATGCGGACTTGCCGATTTCCGCGCAGGCTTCTGGAGATCCTTACAATAAGGACGTAGCGCCTTCGAACATGAGCTCGACCTGCATCAATCCGGCAAATGATTGGCGCGGCAAGATCAGCGTCACTTGGCACCAAGGCGGCAGCATGCCGAAGTCGCCTATGAAAGCTCTCGATTTGAATCGAATTGGGCACGGCGCGTTGTTTAAGGGAAGCCAAGGCTTCCTCGTTTGCGATTTCACCACGCGAATGGTGATTCCCTACGGGCCCAAGGCGAACATGTCTTACTACGAACCGGTGCGGGAAGAGGTGCAGAAGCCGACGGTCGACGACTTCGGTCATGAGTGGACGAATGCCTGTAAGACGGATCTTAAGACGTCTTGCAATTTCGACTACTCGGGAATTTTGATCGAACAGCTTCTGCTCGGTATGGTGGCTTTCGACACGGGTACGAAACTAGATTACGATGCCAAGAAGATGTATGTCAGAAACAGCCCTGAAGCGAATGATCTCCTTCGCAGGTCCTACCGACCAGGCTGGGTTCTGAACGGCTAGTCGCTCACGACCGACCGCAATTTCACGCTAAGCAGGCTCTTTTTCGAGGGCTGAGGCAGGGCGATTGGGAACGTATCGCTTTAGTGTGGGCGGTAGCGCGGCAGTTGTCCCGCTTTCTCGAGTTCGAGGTACCGATTGATAAAGATGCCATTATCCTTTGGTTTCGGTTTTATGAAGTGGAGTCCTTCCGGGATCTGGGTGATTTCCTT
>JBCCZW010000637.1:0-2770 GCA_039186805.1 Verrucomicrobiota bacterium | reverse complement strand
CCCATCTCGGCGCCAGGCTAGCGCTGCCGGCCTTGCTAGTCTTCTCAATCGCATTCGGCATCTGCTTTGATTTCGTCTCAAGGCAGGTGTCCAGGTGGACCATCGCCCTCAAGCTAATGCTTATCGCAATGTTCGCGACCGGCAGTTTCGCAGCCACTGATCCGACTTACAGTTCGCTAAATGTGCACCTGCAGCGTTACCAGTGGATCGAAAGAGAACTTGAGTCGCTAAGCGAAAACCGGAACATCCTGATTATTGGTAGCGGCGCAGTCCACTGGAATGTCCTCGGATACAATAGCATTCCCTTCGAACGCGCTCTCATCGGAGCGGAAAACATCGCCTTGCAACAGCGTCTAGGGACTTACGACGATATCTATGTCATTCAATACGGTTCCATTATCGATACGGGTAAAGAATATTTAGATACGCTGAACCAAGGCTATGATCTCGGACCTGCTTTTCAGCTCGAAAGCGTGATTGAAACGTCTATTTTCCCATTTCAGAAGACGATCATCTCTAGATTGCAAGCAATCAAGATAGGTGAAATCCGCCGCGAAGGGGGACCGAAAAACTACCGCAAGAAATACCAAACGGAACAACGATTCGACACCGAAGTTCCTCCCCATCAATTGGAAGCATGGATCAAATATCTACCATAAACGAAATGCCAAAGGGTCCAGAGAAAGCGAAGGCCAAACACTTTGATTGGGTAGCCGAACACGATACCAAAGCTAGGGAGATTCAGTCGTCCTTCCACAATCAGATAAAGGAGCTCCTTAAGAGTCGAATCCAACCCGGCGAGTCCGTCTTGGAATGGGGTTGCGGCCGCGGGGATTTATTGGCGGCCCTCCATCCAAGCAGAGGCCTCGGCCTCGACTTCAGCGATCGCATGATCGAACACGCTAAGGAACGCCACCAAAACAATCAAACGCTGGAATTCGAAAAAGCGGATGTTCTAGAAGACTTTCCCAGCGAGGCCTTCGATCACATCATCCTCGACTATCTCGTCGGCTATATAGACGACATCCAAGCCTGCCTCGAAAGAGTCCAGAAATCCGCATCTCCAAGGACGCGACTGCATATCACCTCTTTGAATACAATTTGGCGACCGATCCTGGAAATGGGCGAACGTTTCGGTTGGGTAATGAAGCAACCCGAAAGCAATTGGCTCTCTTCGCAAGACATCATCAATCTTCTTGAGATGAGTGGATGGGAAATCATCTCCGCCACCAGCGAACAAATCATTCCGTTCAACCTACCCATAGTCACCCCGTTCTTCAACCGCTACCTGGCGCGACTTCCTGGCTTCCGCCATCTCGGCTCGACACTCTTTATCACCGCTCGCCCCCGAAAAGCGCTTGGCCGACCTTGGGACTATTCTTGCTCAGTAGTTGTCCCTGCTCGAAACGAGTCTGGGAACATCCGCGCCGCGCTAGACCGGATCCCAAGTCTCGGTAAGGAAACGGAAGTTATATTCATTGAAGGCAACTCAACCGACGATACCTGGGAAGCCATCCAACGCGAAACCGCCACTTATTCCGGACCGCACAAAATCAAATTCGCCCAACAGCCGGGCAAGGGCAAATGGGACGCCGTGTACAAGGGCTTCTCCATGGCAGCAGGAGATGTACTCGTAATACAAGACGGCGATCTTACTGCTCCACCCGAAGACCTTCCTAAATTCTTCGAAGCGATATGCGAGGGCAAATGCGAATTCGCAAACGGCTCGCGGCTCGTCTATCCGATGGAATCCAAAGCCATGAGATTCCTCAATCTCCTAGGCAATAAATTCTTCGCAATCACCCTCAGCTACATACTAGGCCAACACGTTAAAGACAGTCTCTGCGGCACTAAGATGATGCTTCGGAAAGACTACGAAAGACTCCTCAAACGCATTGAGGAATTTGGAAACTTCGATCCATTCGGCGATTTCAATCTCCTTTTCGGTTCCTCTCTCTTGTATCTAAAAATTAGGGACATACCTGTCCGCTACAAAGACCGCACTTACGGAGACACCAACATCTCCCGCTTTAGCCACGGTTGGATCCTCCTCAAAATGGCTTGGTTCGGATTGAGGAAGATCAAATTCAAGAAATAAGGCCCAGATCGGGCCTATGCTTAGGAAATAGATGAGCGAACTAGCCTTCACGCTTTTTCTGATATTATCTTTCTGGGGGTTCGGCTCTTCCCTGCTGAGACTCTTAAATATAAGGAACTGCCAGCCGATCGCTCCCTCTATTGGAGTCGCAGTCCTCATCGCGATAGGCGGTATCCTAAATTTGCTGGAACTCGCGAACCTGTATTCAATACTTGTTCTCTATGTGACCGGAAACCTACTTCTTTCTATTCAAGTATTCTCCGAAATCCGAAGACGAATAATCCCAGAAAATAAGAGCACTCCCACTTTCAGCGCTGAATGGATTCCTTACCTCGCCGTACTCATTTGCGGAATTCTTCAATATATATACTTCTCGTCTCCCTTAGCGTTTAACGAACATGACGATTTTGAGAAGTACTTGAAGTACCCTTCGAGAATGCTGGCCACGGGAACGCTCGCGAACTCAAAACTCGACGCTATCGGGTATGAAACCCTCGGAGGCTTTTCATACCTTCAGTCCTATATAGTCGGGTTTCAGCCATTGAACAGAATACTGGTTCTCGATACTTTCATCGCATTCAGCCTATTTTCTCTCTCCATCGCTTTTATCCTAAAGCAACTGAAACAACACTGGTCAATCTGCGCGCTTGGAGCCACGCTCCCTTTGTTTAT
>JBCCZW010000636.1:0-2773 GCA_039186805.1 Verrucomicrobiota bacterium | reverse complement strand
GCCTCACGGCCGATGCTACTTGAGTGTGCGGCCTTTGGCCTTGAGGATGAGGAAGGTTCGGGAAGCGATATGTGCTCGGAGACGCCGATGAGTTCGCGGCCGTTCCAGTCAATGGCTTGCTTGGGCTTGTTTGCCCAGAAGAAGAGAGGCTCGCCTTGGAGATTGGCGACGAGTGTGGAGAGTTGTTCTTTGCTGAGCTGGAGGAAAGAGCCTAATGCGCCGTTGCACCATTGAAGAAGTAAGAAGGCGGCGACGCGTTCGGCTTCAGGAAGGTTGCCCAGTTTGTCCATTGGGACCTTTTCGGGCGCTTGGATCTGGCGATCGTCGACTTGTATCTCCAGCTTGGTGGGAATCGCGTCACGCTGGGCGGCAGCTTCGATGTTGGGAGGGAGGATAAGGCGGAGATGCACGGCTTAAGTTAAGAACGAAAAGTGAAGAGTGGAGAATGGGTTGATTGAGATTTCGGAGCTAGGGATTAGGATTTTCTAGGGAGGTGGATCACGTATTTTTGATCAAATTCATCGTAGTCGAAGTAATCTCGGATTGGGTACTGGGTCGGCTTTACCTGTAGGCTGGAGAATTCTTGAGCGAGGTCGCCGCCTTTTAGGTATAGGACGCCGTTGGGGAGGTCGTTGAAGCTGTAGGGCTTGAATTTTCCTTTGATCCAGCCGAGGAACTTGGTGAGTTGAGTGACGGCTCGGGCGACTACAAACTCGTATTGCTTGGATACGTTTTCGGCTCGTATCTGGTCGGCGGTAGCGTTTTCGAGGGCGAGTCGTTCGATGCAGTCTTGCACAACCATGATTTTCTTGCCGATTGAGTCGATAAGATGGAAGCGGCACTGTGGGAACAGTATCGCGAGAGGGATGCCGGGGAAACCGCCGCCTGTACCGATATCTAGGATGTTAGTCTTAGGCTTGAAGGCCATGACCTTGGCGATGGCGAGAGAGTGAAGGAGGTGACGCTTCGGAAGGTTCTCGACGTCGGTGCGGGCGATCAGGTTGATCTTCTGGTTCCATTCGGCGATGAGCTGGCAATAAGCTTCCAGGCGATCTCTCTGAAGTTCGCTGAGTTCCGGAAAATGTTGATTAATGATGCTAAGGTCGAATGTCATGCTGCGGTGGATAGGAAGTGTGGTTCGAGGCCGAGAGTGCAATGATTTATCGCCGTTAACTCTTACTCTCGATCTTCCTTATTTCGGATTGGAGCGGCTTCGCAGGGGTTGACGGGGGACTGGAGTTTGTTCATGGGTTTGCGGCTATGGATCGTATCGCGAATGCATTTTCGAAAACGAAGTCTGAAGGACGGTCGGCGTTCGTTGCCTACGTGTGCGCGGGAGACCCGGATCAGGAAACGAGTTTGGAGGTTTGCCGTACACTGTTAAAGTCGGGCGTGGATATTTTGGAGTTGGGTGTTCCTTTTTCGGATCCATTGGCGGATGGCTTGACGAACCAGTTAGCGGCTCAACGGGCTTTGGATGCGGGTACGACTCAAGAGGACGTTTTCGAATTGGCGCGGGCGATTCGTAAAGAAGATGCCGAAACGCCCATTGTCTTCTACACCTATTACAATTTGATGTTCAGTAATGGCTTAGACGCGTACATTGCCACAGCAAAGGAGGCGGGCGTAGATGGATTGCTAGTGCTGGACCTTCCTCCCGAAGAGGCGGAGGAGCACATGGCTTCCTGCGAAACTCACGATGTGAAGACGGTTTTCTTGTTGGCTCCGACCACGCCGAAAAACCGGGCTGGCTTCATCGCCCAGCATGCGACGGGATTCATCTATTATGTTTCAAGGACTGGGGTGACAGGCGTTCGCAAGGATGTCGCAGATGACTTGGAGGAGATGGTAGGGATGATTCGCAACGCGACGGATATGCCGTTGGTGGTCGGATTTGGAATCTCCAAGCAAGAACAGGTGAATCAAGTGGCGCGTGTTGCGGATGGCGTGGTTGTGGGTAGCGCAATTGTGAATACGATAAAGGACCACCTGGGCGACAAGGAAGCGATCCTCGCGAAAATGGGAGAATTGGTGACCGACTTGGTGGCTGGGACCCATATCGGGTAGCGCTTCCGACCGGGTCGATACCTCGGCCCAGAAGCCAGATAGGCAAAAGAAAAAGGCGGCCCGATTGGGGACCGCCTTTCTCGCTTTAAATCTTTGCCCAATCTTATTCGACGACTTGATGCATGTAGACGTCTTGTTGCGGGAAAGGAATGGATACGCCCTCCTTGTCCAGACGTTGCTTGATCGTCTTTTGGAAGTCGAAAAATACGCCCCAGTAGTCGGAAGTAGCTGCCCAGGGACGCACGTGGAAGTTAACGCTGCTGTCGGCTAGTTCAGAAACGACAACTTGCGGTTCAGGATCCTTGAGAACGCGATCGTCTGCGGCAAGGACTTCAAGGATGATGCTTTGGACTTTGTCCAGATCGTCGGAGTAGCTGACGCCGACCGACATATCTACGCGACGCGTATCATGGGCTGTGATGTTGGTGATGCTGCCTCCCATGATCGCGCTGTTCGGCACGATGATCTTCTTGTTGTCGGGACTGGTAAGAATGGTGGTAAGGATGCTGATTTCGGTTACTTTACCAATCTCCCCCGCCGCGCTGATGACATCATCGATACGGAAGGGACGGAACATAATGATCAACACGCCCGCGGCGAAATTGGATAGCGAACCTTGTAGAGCGAGGCCAACCGCAAGACCGGCAGCGCCGATGATCGCTACGAGAGAGGTGGCTTCGACTCCTAGCGGTTTGATTGCCGCCAG
>JBCCZW010000635.1:0-2786 GCA_039186805.1 Verrucomicrobiota bacterium | reverse complement strand
CAATACCTACGTGTATGGAGCTGGCGGATACCGGTTCTCCGACTTCGTAAAGATAGGTCTTCCCTTAAACATACTCTGCTTCGTTATCGCCATCTTCCTCATCCCCTTCATCTGGAAGTTCTGACCTGCGAAATCTTAGAGAGAGCCCACTTGCGAACGATCAATCCCATACCACAGCCAAAGGCCGTTCCACATTAATGACGCCACCCCCATAAGTCAGTTCGCCTGTATTTCCATCCACCGAAAACAAGGCCACGGTCGCACTCCCAGAGCCGCACACTATAGCCCACCTACCATCTGGTGAAATCGAAATGCATCGCGCGCCAGTCCCTCTTACGTGCTCTCTTTCCACCGGAGTCAATCGCCCGCTTTTACCGTTTATCCGGAAAACGGATACCGCATCGAAACCACGATTAACGACATAGAGAAAGTTTCCATTCGGGTGGACCTTCAAATCGGATACGCTCGCCCTCCGCTCTTTCTTCGACTCCTCGGCAGCAAGCAAAGACTCGATCGCATGCAAGTTTCCCGTCTCCGCATCGTATCGAAAAGCAGTCACTGAATCAACCAACTCATCCGTCGTGTAGGCGAACCTCGCATTGGGATGTATCGCGAGATGCCGCGGGCCGCTACCGGCACGGGTAAACTGCCGCGCAACCAACTCTACACTGAGACTCTCTGCGTCCATCGCATAAGTCCAAATCTCGTCTGTTCCCAAATCAGGAATAAACAAAAAACGAGAGTCCGCGCTAAAGCCCGCCCAATGAGGATGAGGCGCGGTTTGTCTTTGCGGATGAACGCTCGAGCCTTCATGCTGCGCCTCCAAGACCGTCTCCATCACCGCTCCATATTCATCAAGTGAATACACTCCCGTTCGACCTCCCGCATAATCGCCCAAAGCAATAAATGCTCCATCTGGACTCACATCCAATGCAGCGCACCACTCAGGACCAATCACGTGACTTCCCCGTTCGACTAACTCTCCGTTTGCTTTCTTCTCGAACCAGAAAATTCGCCCATTCCCTCCGCGATTGCCCTGAACCGCGTACAAAACATCAAGTCGCGGATGCTCTGCAATGTAGGCCACCCTGCCCAGGTCAACCACCCGTTTAACTCCCGCTAAACGAAAGTTCCCCTCATCAAGTCGAGCGCTATAAATTCCATCGCCGCCCGATGCTATCCATACCCGCTTTTCACCTAACACCGAAAAAGGCGCGCCTATAAATACCACGGCAAACAAAAGGTAGCTTATCAACTTCATCATTATTTTCGAATACTTTTTCAGCTTAAGACTCCGTCCAAATTCCACCTCAGAAAAATGGAACGCGTCTACACTCTCAATTTCGCAACTTACTCTCGAAATCCAAGAAATCCCCCGGAGCACTCAATTCATTTCAAAATTTGGTAAAATCCGACAATCACCCCTCTTACCTAATCCAATTGTGACGAATAAAAAACTCTGCCTCCCAGAATGAAAAAAAGGAAAGAAAGAATCCTTGTCCTAGAAGACGATCGTACCTCTCGCCGCCTCATTTGCGGTATCCTAGAGAAGATTGGTTACGACGTGCTCGAATGTTCAGAAGGCCGCGACGCCATCCACATCGCTCTCATGAATCCCCCAAAGGTAATCGTCGTGGACGTCATACTCCCAGACATGCAAGGCACTCAGGTCGTAGAGCAGTTACTGGAACACGACTGCTGTAAATACACCAAACCCATTTTCTTAACCGGTATCCTCTCCAACAAGGAACAAGCCAACAATCGCAAGTTTCTTTTCGATATCGAAGGCAACCGCTACCGGGCTCTCCCCAAACCGGTCAAGAAGTCTATCTTCCTAAAATTAGTGGCCCAAGCCGTCGAAGAATCCGAAGTCGAACGACTCGCCGACATTAAGGAAGCCGCCATACAGGAAGAAAAACAAAGAGCCGAACGAGCAGCCCGCTTAGACGCCAAAGCGGAAGAGCGCCGCAAATCCCTCGAAAGCGTTTTCGAAGAAACTTGCAACGGCGACTCTGAGGACATCCCCTGGTACGAGTCCGAAAGCGCCGACCGGTGATAAGCGATAGGGCGCTCACCCTAAATCGCTAATTTATCGCTAAATAACGCCTCTCGCTAAGAGTTTCGATTCATCGGGTCGTATACCTAGGTGAATTACCTAGTTATGAAGCCTCGAATCCTCATTCTTGAAGACGATAAAACGTCCAGAAAGCTCTTGGTAAAGATCCTGGAAAAATCGGGGTACGACGTTTTGGAATGCAGTGAAGGGAAAGACGCGATCCACATCGCGGTCATGAATCCTCCGAAAGTCATCGTAGTCGACGTCATGCTTCCAGACATGTCGGGTACAAACGTAGTCGAAGAGCTCACCAGTAAGCCTGAGTGCAAATACATGAAGGTGATCTTCCTCACCTCGCTCCTCACAAAAAAGGATGCTGAATCCAACGTAAACTACCTCTTCGACGTCGATGGTACGCACTACAAAGCCCTGGCCAAGCCCGTTAAGAAAAAGACGCTCACCCGTCTTCTAAATTCTCTCATCGCCGAAAGCGAAGCGGAAGAGAAAGCGGATCTTCTAGAAGAAAGAATGCTCAACGAGAAAAAGCTCGCCGACCGCGCTGCGAGGCTAGAAACCTCCAAAGCAAAAGCCGAGAAGGAAGCAATTTCAGTTCAGGAATCGGAAGAGGCAGACCTCGTCTGAGGGTCGTTTCTCGGTAATTGTTTCCTCATTTCCCAATGAGGAATCCCCGCCTCTTCGAAAAGCGTTCCCCAGGGTTCGTATCCGATCT
>JBCCZW010000634.1:0-2787 GCA_039186805.1 Verrucomicrobiota bacterium | reverse complement strand
GCCAAATACTTTGACTGCGTTGAGTGATTTGACCCAGATAAACGAATTAATAATTGTAGAGAATTTCATCGCTAGGGACAACAAATGCACAACAAGGCCGAATGCGGTAATCGGTTGCCGAAATTCCTAATAAGTTACCCAAATATTGTCCGAGAAAGATGGCATTCATTCCCCCTCGGATCCCAGATTCAAGCTAAGGGGCGTCGAACAACTAGCGAGCGTTGACAACCATTATAGGTTTATTTCATAAAAGTAATTATAGATATGGAGCCACCAATCGTAGGAGCCGCAATATCGGGGCAGTTCATAGGGTTTTCGGAAATCGATTCGGAAGCCAAGTCGCGTTTCGGGAACTACCTTCACCTTGCCTCTTCGTTTCTAGCCAACTCCGATAATGATTGGATGTCGGGCGAAGCGGAACTTTTCCAAGGGGATAGCTGGCAGTTTTTTTGTCCAGATCCCACAAAAGCGCTGCCTGCGGCGATCGCGATCCGGGGATTTCTTCGAAACCGAAGTAAGCTGGATTGCAAGGTATCATTGGGCTTTGGCAGCGTGGATCACCTGGACGTCGCGAAAGTCTCGCTGAGTCACGGCAAAGCCTTTTCATTATCGCGCCTCGGCATGAAGGACTTAGTTCGAAAACGCACCTTTTCGATTCGAATGAGTGAAAAGACTTCGGTCGCCCAATCCAATGCGGATGCAGTCGCCTACCTCCTCGATGTTTTAATGACCCTTTGGACGCCTACCCAGGCCTACTCTGTCGCGCTGATGATGACCGGAGCCTCTCGAACGGAACTTGCGTCTCAACTGAATCCACCAATCTCGAAGCAAGCATTCGGCAAACGCCTTTTTGGAGCGAGGTGGAAGGAAGTGGACTTAGCGATCAAATCCTTCTCAAGCACGCTACCGACCCTTTACGTCTAAGGAGGCGGAACGCCGAAGGTCTCTCGACCCTCGCTACGTAGCCGATCCGCTTCGCATGTCGGCTTGGCCTCGGGAAGAGAGAGGTCCGAAATTGAGAGCTCTTATTTCGGAATACGGCGTCCAATTGCGGCGGTCGTCTTTTATTTCTGAACACACTCTAAAGGATTATTGATATTCCTCACAGATTTCGCATCTCTCCCTTTCTCCGAAATCGATGCGAATCGCCTTCCTTCAAGACCACCTCCGGAATGGGGGTACTGAAAGCCAAACCATTCACATAGCAGATGGCCTCGCTCAGGCGGGTCACGAGGTTACGGTCATTGTATTCAGAAAAGGAGGCGCGCTGGAAAGCCGCGCGTCGAGCGCCGCCTTTGATCTATGCTTCCTAAAGCAGGGCATTTTCAAAACGGACTGGTTTGCCCCAGGACTAAAGAAGCTCCTCAAGCAAATAAGTCCCGACGTCCTCATTCCGATGGGCCGTATGGCCAACTGTCACGCTGGACTACTCTTGAACAGCGACCGATCTTACCGCCTCGTTTCTACGTTCCGCACCGGTAAGCGGATACCATTTCTCTATCGAAAGGCGCTTCGCCATTCGAATCAACTAGTCGCTAACAGCAAACACGCGATCGAGCGAATTCACTTGGTTTACGGCATCAATCGTCCCGACGACAGCTCGGTTATCTACAACGGCTGTATACGCGATTTCGATACAAGCGTGCCCTCGTTCAGGCCTGGCGGGAAAGATAATTCTCCCATCCGCTTGGTCAGCGTGAGTATGTTTCGCCCAGAAAAACGTCAGATTGATCTCCTTAGAATCTGCTCGCAGCTTCCCAAGAGCGTTAGTTGGCGACTGGTCCTTGCGGGCGACGGAACTGAACAGGCGGCCTGCATACAAGAAGCCGAAACGCTTGGCATCGCGAACAAAGTCGAATTCCCAGGTCTTCTCAAAGACCCGCGTTCCCTGTATTACGAAAGCGACATCGCCGTCCATGCCTCCACTCGAGAGTCTCTCCCCAATTTCCTCGTCGAAGCTCAGATGGCCGGGCTGCCTTGTGTCGCTTACGATGTCGGCGGCGTCTCCGAAACTTTCATACATAAAAAGAGCGGCTATCTCATTAATCCTGGGGATGCCGCTCACTTCCTCGATCGCATCCAAATCCTAATTGAAAGCCCTAGTCTGCGACTGCAAATGTCCGAGGCTGCGCGAGACCATGCCAAGGCGAATTTTTCGCCCAAAGCCCAACTGAAAGCATACATCGAATTGCTCAAAACGTTAAGGTAGCGACCGACCTTCCCGCGGTCGCTTATCGCCCAGAATTTCCTAATGCCCACCCGCAAAAAACCAACCAAGAAACCGATCGACGCCATCCGGCTTCGCGGCGTCCGCCAAAACAATCTCAAGAATATCGACATCGATATTCCCCTCGGGAAATTTATCGCCGTCACCGGTCTCAGCGGAGCCGGAAAATCGTCCCTCGTCTTCGAAACGCTGCATGCCGAAGGCCAGCGTCGCTACGTCGAAACTTTCTCCGCCTACACGAGGCAATTCCTCGACCTGCTCGAAAAACCGGATCTCGATGAGGCTGAGAACATCCGTCCCTCCATCGCGATCGAGCAAAAGAACACCATCAAAACCTCTCGTTCTACGGTGGGCACGATGACGGAGCTGACTGACTTTTTTAAAGTATGGTTCTCTCACGTGGCTTCCTTGCACGATCCTGTCACCGGCGAGCAAATACACGACGACAATCCTCAAACTATATGGGAAAAGACCCTCCTCGGCAGCACGGGAATGACGCTTTCCGTGGCGTTCAAAGTCGCCCGCCCCGAAAGACTCTCCTGGGAAGAAATCCTCAAAAG
>JBCCZW010000633.1:0-2791 GCA_039186805.1 Verrucomicrobiota bacterium | reverse complement strand
TTGCGAGTGAACCGTTCTATTTTGACAAAAGTATTGTTTTAACGAGACAGCAACTCAGGTCGCAGTACCTATTATTGCAAAAAGAAAAAGGAGAGTCTTGGCGCCAGTTACATATTGACTCTATCAAGGTGCAGACGGCTCGTGAACTAAAGGAACAGGGATATGACCTATCCAAAGATAGAATATTTCCAAGTCTAAACCTGACCCTCGACGATTATGCAGTCACCATTATTTCCAGTGGTGAAGGTATGGTCATGATGGCCCGTCAACTTGATGAAAGCTTTGAGATTGTAGGCGTGTGGGATTGAGTTGAAGACGTTTGTGAGTGTTGCGTTACCCAATCAACCCCTCCAGACGCCGCTCGCACATCGCTTGCCTGAGCTTTGACGTTTATAAAAAATATAGAGCGAGAAATCCGGCAAAGCTTTAATGTGCCATTGACCTGCTCCCATTTTCAGTGCCGCTACCGTCGTTAGGTCCCGACGGGTTGACCTGCTCCCGTTTTCAGTGCCACGACCAGTGTTAGGATCCGATGGGTGTTAGTGTCTTAGTTTCTGTTATATAATCGCTTGTATCATCTCCAACATAGACCCCTAGGGGTCTCGCCGCGACTGCGGAAGGATTTCGATTTGGATTGTATAATGACTTGGCTTTTTCGGTCTACTTGTCAGTCGAGATCTTGAAGCAGGCGAATAGGATGAGCGATGCTCCTAAGAGGTCGAAGGGAGCGAGTTTCTCGCCGAAGATGAGAATCGATGCGACCGTGGTGAGTACTGGCATAAGGAGGGAAATGCTGGAGCCTTTGGATACTGTGACCGTCTTATAGCCATGCGTCATTGCGAGCTGTCCAAGGATGACCAGGAGGGAAGATCCGAGCACGACCATCATAGCATTGAGCTCAGGCAATCGATCTATACGGGTGGCTTGGGGCGCCGCAAAGAGGAGTCCGTAGGCGCATTGCGAGATGAAGATGGTCGAGGTATTTACGGTTTTGTGAAGCTTGCGAATGATGACGACTACGAATCCGGATGCGATCGCAACGAGAATCGCGACGCCGTCCCATAGGGCGACTCCGTGCGCAAACGCGCTGGGACTGGTCATGGCGATGAGACCGATAAATGCGAGTAAGCAGTAGCCGAGCTGCTTCTTCTTGATCGATTCGTTTACGAATAGCGGGGCGAGCAAGATGGCGAAGATGGGATAGGAGGATATCAGGACTGTAGTGCGTCCTGCATCCATGTTTATGATACACTCATTATAGAAGTACACGCCTGTTCCGCCTATGAGTCCCCTTGAAATGAGCCAGGGATTCGTTATCAAGGACTTGAACGACACTTTTTCTTTTCCTCTGAAAAGAAGCGCTGCCAGAAGAAAGCCGAAAGCGAAACGGCTGGTGGTGATGATCGAGGCAGGCGTTGAGAGCGTGTCTCCCGCTAGCTTTACCAGAATGTTGCTGGTCGCAAAGAAGGCGACCGAGGCGAACATGAGTAGCATGCCGTTATTGGCAAGAGCCTTGATGGGCGATTGAGCCTTAGTGGGCGGTGCGGATTGATTCATGGCGATTTGCTTCGGAGAAGTCTGGCCTGAAAGGTATCCGTCGTGAACTTACGATTGTAGGCGTTTCATTCGGAGACGTTTCATGAGCCGTTGGGCGTCTCCGAATTGAAGGGTTCGATTCACGAGAGCGCCGCCTCCGTCCACCATAGACGGAGATTTTTCGCTTTTAGAATCGCTACCGGGTTGAAGTTCATTGTGCGTCTTCGATGGAGACTGGTTTGATGAAAGTCAATTCTCGAGATCTTCAGCGTTGAGCGAGGTAGGCTTTGATCGCTTTTCGAAGCGCGGTGAAGGCCCATTGTTCTTCTGGGACTGCGGCGGGATCGACAAACTCGATGCCGGCGACTTCATGCTCGCAAGCTTTGATGGCATCGAAGCTGTCTACTCTGCCGATGAAGTAGGTATCTAGGACCGGATAAGCCACTCCTTTGTAAGCGTATCCATTTGGCCATGACCCGAGGAATTCGAGTTCCTTGATATCGAGATTCACTTCTTCTTTGGCTTCTCGCCTGGCGGTGGATTCTGCGGTTTCGCCGATGTCAACGAAGCCGCCTGGGAGACCGTATTTTCCTTTGGCGGGTTCTTTAGCCCGTCGAATCACGAGCAATTTTCCGTTGGCGTCCTCGATCAGCGTAGCCGCTGATGAATTGGGGTTGAAGTAAAGTTCAAAGTCGCACTCCGAGCAGCGGATCCCTACATCGCGGATGAATGAAATAGATTTCGCGCCGCACGCGGGGCAAAATTCGAAGTGCTCGATGATCGGTTTATTGGCCACCCGATTGAGACTTCTCAAAATACCAGGCCGATCAATGGAAATCTTCTCGCTCTATCTTTCAGAGGTCGAATCGCCTAGGACGAGGTCGCCTTCGACGAGATTGTGGCGGCGCTGGGCGGCGGGGTTCTGCATACGTTCAACCAGTCTTATGACGCTGGATACGCCCATTTCGATGAAGGGTACTTTGATTGTGGTCAGTCGCGGCAGACCAGCAGGAGGAGCGATCCCATCGAATCCAGTGATGGAGCAATCTTCGGGTGCTTTGATCCCACGCTTTCGCAGGCGCTCTAGGAGATCGTAGGCTTGGTGGTCTGCGGCGCAGACCCAGGCGGTGATTCCTTGTTGGATGCCATCGACGACTTTGTCTGCGAGTTGTTCGAAGTCCAATGATTCGTCTCTGCGGACGTTGAGAGCCCATTGCTCGTCGAAGCGAAGACCCAGGCGGAAAAGGCTATCGAC